>DATHKF010000668.1:0-5515 GCA_035489505.1 Bacteroidia bacterium
GGAATACGTTACCGGCATGGATACACGCGTGGGTTATCCCAACGAGCATCTCGCGTCGAGTTCGGAAGAGGTGACGAGCCCTATGTTTGCTACCGGCGTTGGATTGGTGATGCGCGGATTGCACTCACAACAGAAGTTAAAAAACGCGGAAGAAAAATCGAACGTAGTTACCGGCCATTCCGACAAAAAGAAACGCGGCGGATGGTTCGACCAGATATTCAGCAAGGGAAAACAATGGTTTGAAGAAGACCCGGGTAACTAACAGAAATGAACAAAAGCCAGTTAACAAGTTGTGCCTGAGTTAAGTTATGCTTGTAACGACTTAAAGTAATTTTCAACGGTTTTTTATCCAATTGAGACTCTATGGACTTCTACAGCATTTTTGACGAGCACCAGGGAGAAGAGGGGAACGGACAATCATCAGCACAAAAAAACGACATGGAGAACACAACTTCTTCTAACGTGAATAGCACAGACAACACGTTCAATGCTTCGGTGAAACCGGCAGATGGAGTTCCTGTGCGCTGGGATTTTAAAGCAATTCTCAAGCAGAACGAAAGCCAGGCGCCGGTTAATGAGGTGGAAAACATTCTTGAATCGGTTCCCGTAAGCGAAGTGGAAATAACCAGTGAAGTAACTGAAACGTTCAATGAAACTGTGGTGGAAACACCGGTTGCCAGCATCGAACAAACAGGGGATTCTGATTTTGATCGGGAGTGGGCAGAGATGATCGCTCGCGAGGAAGCAGAGAAGAATAATATCACTGCATGGGAAATGGATTCAAGCGAACACGGGTCAGTTGAAATGGTGGATGCCCCGGTTGCAGAAATCATTGATACGTTCACCGATGAGACAGAATCTTTTGCAGCGGTGAAAATGAGCGATGAAGCAGAAGTCATTGAAAATACAATAGTCGAAAATCCGGTTACGGAAGTAATTGGCGAAGCGATCATAGACGAGACAGAATCTTTTGCGTCGGTAGAAATGAACAGCGAAGAAGAAATTGTTGCAACATTCAAACCGGTTCTCGATGAAGGCGCAGATGATTTTGAAATGGAAGAAACGGCAACGGTAGAGATTGAATTACCGGTAGCCGGGGAAATAGAATTGGCCGTAGCAGAAATGAATACAGAAATTGAGAATACCGAAAACGAACAGTCGCTTAGCGCAGAAGAATTTGTTCCGATCACATTAGCCGGAGAAATCGAAAACAAGGAAGTTGAAATCGCTCCTGTTTTCGTTAGTGTTGAACACGCCTGGATGTATACGGAAGAGCCGGTAGAATCAATTGCTGAAGCAGTAAGTGAAGAAGATTTTCAAAGTTCCCTGCCTGGTGAGCTTCCGTTATTCAACGGGGAATCGGGTTCGGGAATGACTACAATGAATACAGATACACACACACATAACAACCTCAAATCCGAACAAGCAATGAAATTCGAACTTCCGGAATACTCATCAATCATCAAAGTGATTGGTGTAGGCGGCGGCGGAAGCAACGCTGTCAACCACATGTACAAGTTTGGCATCAAGGGTGTTGATTTCCTTGTATGCAATACAGACAAGCAGGCGTTGGACCTGAGTCCTGTCCCACATAAAATTGTATTGGGAACAACGTTGACAGAAGGTCGCGGCGCAGGTTCACTTCCTGAAGTGGGACGAAATGCTGCCATTGAAAACATTGAAGACCTCCGTGCAGTATTGTCCAACAATACCAAGATGGTGTTTATCACTGCCGGAATGGGTGGTGGAACAGGTACAGGAGCTGCACCGGTAATTGCCGGTGTTGCGCGTGAACTTGGAATTCTCACCGTAGGTATCGTTACTGTTCCATTCACACACGAAGGAAAGAAACGCCGCCAGTACGCCGAAGAAGGTATCGAACAGCTTAAGCAAAACGTAGATACGCTTCTCGTCATCCGCAACGATAAATTGCGCGAGATGTACGGCAATCTTAAACTGAGTGATGCATTTGCACATGCCGATGATGTATTGACTACTGCAGCGAAGAGCATTGCAGAGATCATCAGCATCACGCAGCAGATCAACGTTGACTTTGCCGACATCTGCACAGTAATGCGCAACAGCGGCGTAGCGATCATGGGTTCTGCAGTAGCATCCGGTGAAAACCGTGCGGTGCGTGCAGTGGAAATGTCACTCAACTCTCCGCTCCTGAACGATAACAACATCATCGGCGCACGGTATGTGTTGCTGAATATCATTTCCGGTTCCGACGAGATCACCATGGACGAACTTGGAGAGATCACTGATTTCATCCAGGAAGCGGCCGGACAAACAGCGGAAATTATCAAAGGCTACGGCGTTGATCCTTCACTCGGAGAATCAGTAAGCGTAACCATCATCGCTACCGGCTTCCAGCAAACGAGCCCTGTAAATTACGAGTACGCATCGAAAGTGCAGTCGGAGAAAGTTGTTCGACACCTCGACGAGCAGAAAACATTCGAAGCACCTAAAGCGGAAATCACAGAACCGATTTCAGAATCTGAAGTAAACCCGCTCGAACCTTTCCTGGTTTCAAAGACCGTTACTGAAACGATCACGGAGACCAAAGAAGAGTGGAGTGCACCGGTCAATATTGAATTTGAAGTTGTCAATACTTCACCCGAAATCATTGAGCCTGTAAACGAAGTTTCAGATTCGAACGATTCAAATTTTGCTGAGTTCACTGCATCAGTGGAAGAGCCGGTAAAAGAAGAAAGTTCTGAGCCTGTACTGATCGTTAAAGAAGAAGTAAAGGCAGTTGAAGTTGACCCGATCGAAGCAGCGAAGAAAGTAGAACAGGAAGAAATTCAGCGCCGCGCTAACGAGCGTATTCAGAAACTGCGCGACATCAGCCTCAAGCTGAAAAGCCCGCAGGTACTGAACGAAATGGAAAATGAACCGGCTTACAAGCGCAGGAACATCGCCCTCGATAACGTTCCTCATTCTTCTGAATCGCAGGTTTCACGTTTCACATTGACCGAGACCGACGAGAAGAAAGTGGAGATTCGTCCGAACAATTCATTCCTTCACGATAACGTAGATTAATCGAATACCGGAATGGGAATTGAAGAAAAAGTTCAGGCGGATATGAAAGCTGCGATGCTGGCGAAAGACTCAGCAAAGCTCGAGGCGGTACGTGCGGTGAAGTCTGTGATCCTGCTGCTGAAAACATCTCCGGAAGGTGTAACAGAAGAAGGCGTGATGAAGGCGTTGCAGAAGGAAGTAAAGAAGAGAAAAGAGTCGGCAGAAATATATACTACTCAGAATAGAAAAGATCTGGCCGATGTGGAATTGTTCCAGGCGAATATAATTGAAGCGTACCTCCCGAAACAAATGGATGAGGCAGAATTGAGAACCGCGTTGCAGCAGGTCATTGCTGAAACAGGTGCAACTTCTGCAGCAGACATGGGCAAAGTAATGGGAACCGCAACAAAAAAGTTCGCCGGGAAAGCTGATGGCAAGATGATCTCCGCTATAGTGAAGGACTTGCTTGGCAAGGGTTAAGTGTGTTGTAAATTGTGTTTGTGTGTGCGTCCGGTCAGTGTGTGGCCGGACGCTTTGTTTTCCGGGTATTGATCATTGAACCTTGTTAGTTTGGTATTGAACATGAACGCGCAATGCCAAATGTTTAATAATCAATGAGCAAGACACAAAAAAAGGGAGCAGTGCGCTCCCTCTCTTATTCTTATTTCAGTAACGATTACTCGTTGCCTGTGTGCACAATTTTACGCGTCTGAACTTCTCCGTCGATAACCATCTGAACGAAGTAAACTCCTTCAGCAAGATTCTCTGGTGTCCATACAATTTCGTGCTGACCTGCAGACATTTCTCCGTCTTTTACAGTTTCCACTTTCTTCCCGGTGATATCGAATACGGAAATTTCAACGTCTGCGTTGTTCGCAAGATTTACGTTGAATGTAGTAGAAGCGCCGAAAGGATTGGGTGAAGAAGAAATTGAATTCACACCACCGTTTGCTTCCTGTACACCAACTGTAGTTACAGTTACAGGCTGGCAGCTTGTAGCATTGCAGCTTGCTGTATCGAGAACATCAATGAACACTGCGCATACGGTATACGTTCCTGCCACAGCGTATGTGTGGCTTGCAGTTTGCTGGTTCAATGTAGTTTGTGCATCGCCCCAATCCCATCCGTAAGCCGGAAATGCAGCTGTTCCTACACCTGTAGCTGTTGCATTGATGGTAAGACCATTGGTGGTATACGTAAACGTAACCGAGCATTGTGCAGATAAACCAGCTGCTGCAAACAGGAAAATTACTAATGCGTAGATTTTTTTCATGGTTGGTTTTTAAATAATGAAATTGATTGAACTGAAATTAAAATTGAATATTATTCGTTGCCTGTGTGAACGATCTTGCGCGTCTGAACCTGTCCGTCGATAACCATTTGCACGAAGTAAACGCCTTCAGCAAGATTTTCCGGTGTCCAAACGATGTTGTGTTTACCTGCAGACATTTCTCCGTCTTTTACAGTTTCAACTTTTTTTCCGGTGATGTCGTAAACAGAAATTTCAACATCAGCATTGGAAGCAAGATCAACTGTAAACGTAGTAGAAGCGCCGAACGGATTTGGCGAAGAAGAAATTGTACTTACACCACCGTTTGCTTCCTGGATACCAACCGCAGAAACTGTTACGCTCTGGCATTGCATATCCTGGCAAGATGTGTCGGTAAAGTCAACGTAATAACCGCAGACAGTGTACGTTCCTCCGGAAGCATACGTGTGCGAATCATTCTGGTTGAAACCAGGTGCTGTTTGATCGCCCCAATCCCAAACATACTGAGGTACCGTTGCACCTGTTCCGGTCATGGTTACGTTAATCGTTAATCCGTTTGGGGTAATAACAGGTCCCGATGTGATCGAGCATTGTGCAACGCCAATCGCAGACATGCTAAGAAGACATACTACAAGCGAGTAGATTTTTTTCATATCAAATGGTTTTGGTGAAAGTTAGGATTACACGTAAAAATAAAGCGGATTTGTGTGAAATCAAATCCGCTTAACAATATTCTTACGTACTCATCCTAATCGGCCAATGTGGTCAGTAAAGACTGGTCGAGAAGCGTTCCAAACGGTACAAAATGGCCCAGCGGAATGACATCAAAATCCACAACTCCGGCTTTGACCATGGGAAAGGTCTTTAACAGGGTCTTGGCATCTTCTACGGAAGGACATTCCATGATCAGGACCACACCCGGACGGTCTTTCCGGAAATAAATCTCACGAATAACGTCTTTGGTATACAGCACCCACGTGTGTAATGCGTCTTTAATTACTACGCCCCTGATATTTTCTTCAGTTGCTGTCGGGAGAATCTTGTCTATGGCCAGAATTTTCATGCCGTGAAGTTTCTTAAATGTAGAGTTTTATTTTCAAACGATAAAAACACGTTTTTTATTATTCCGCCCACCGTATCAACGCCTTCGTCCAAGCGGAAACTGGAAGCCGGCATCAACGAGGATCATCCCGTCCCAGAACCGGTGACTGATCAGAACAT
>DATHKF010000669.1:0-3716 GCA_035489505.1 Bacteroidia bacterium
GCAGAACTTGTGCTGCGTGTGCCTTTCAAGAAGAAAGGAAATTTGATGGTGAGCGGTTCGGCGTATCTCAATACGGTCGATGGAGGAAATGTTGAAGCCGGTCTGCAGAGCCAGGCTTTTCATTACAACGCGCGTGTGTCATCGTCGTATAAAATTACGAAGACCACCACGGTGCAGCTTTCCGGAATGTATTTCTCGCCGTTCATCGGTCCGCTTGGAAGTTTCTGGATGATGGGCGGCGCCGATTTCGGTGTACGCCAGGAAATTTTCAAAGGCCGTGGACAGATCAGCGCAAATCTTACGGACATTTTCAACACGCGCAAATTCCAGTTTGAAAACACAACGGATGCGTACACGTTTACAGGTGCACGCAAACGCGAGTCGATGGTGCTCATGCTCAATTTCTCCTGGAGATTCGGAAGCGGTGATGAAATTTCGAAACGGAAAGTGCAGAATGCGCAACCGGTGGAAGAACAACCTTCGGGATTCTAATATGTAATGTGCTTGTCTGACTTCGGCTCCGCTCAGTCTGACAAGTTGCTTCGATCGCGATTAGAATAGACAGATCGCGAATCCCCGTCTGTTCAGAAAAATCTTGTAATGAAACCGCTTGTCAGACCGAGCGGGGCCGGGGACTGACGGTGCAATGGCATTGCGCGCATCAGCACATCAGCACATTATCTTTATTAGCAAATTACGTTTGTTCCTTAAGCCACTCCACCGCCTTCTCCTCGTTCGTGAAGAACCTGAAGTTCGTGGATGGTTTGAAAATTGAGAGGAAAATATTCAGGCTCACTTTTCCGAACGGATTGGAAGAAAGCACGGCTGTTGCAACCCGGTTTCCTGCGTTGTTCGCGCCGAATTCCTGCGCTTCTTTGCTGATCGTATACTGCGCAGTTGCATCAACGAGCACGAGAATTTTCGCATCGCCACACAAACGACGGATCGTTTCGTTCGTAAGCTTCGCCTGGGGCAAATCTATATTTGCGCCTTCGTTGATTCGTATGCGAAGAATTCCATCGTCGCCATAAATCATTACTGCCGTTTCAATAACCGCCTCTTTCGCCATTCATCAATTGTACTGGGGATGTGAAATTTCCCGCAAAATTAGTTCCACCCCGGGTTCGGCCACCACCCCGTTTCACAAGTGGTATATATTGACCATCAAGTGGTAAAGCATGTATTTACCTGTAATTCAGCCAACCACGGGTTCATATTTCGGCCCTTCAAACTCCCCGAAAGAGACCCTTTTCCCGGAACTAATTCTTATCTTTGCCGACCTAATTAATCAACCGGGAAAGCTCCCGGAACACACTGATCACATGGATATTACGAAAGAATTAATTGACGATCTGAATGCGGTCGTAAAATTGAAGGTTACGCCGGCTGATTATACCGACAAAGTGGAGACTGCTTTGAAGACGTACCAGAAGAAAGTCAGCATGCCAGGGTTTCGTCCCGGCAAAGTGCCTGCATCACTGGTTCGCAAGATGTATGGTAAATCAGTTCTTGCAGAAGAATTGAACCGCATCCTCTCCGATTCGCTCTACCAGTACATCAAGGAAAATAACCTCGACGTACTCGGGAACCCGCTTCCGAAAGAAGAAAACAACAACGTTGATATTGAAAACCAGCAGGAGTTTGAATTCCAGTTCGACATGGCGCTTGCCCCGAAATTCAGTTTGAATCTCGACGGTGCAACATCATTCGCGGAACTGGACGTTCAGCCTGACGAAAAAATCATCAACGATTACGTGAATGATATCACACGTCGTTACGGACAAATCGTTCCTTCGGATGTAGCCGGAGAAGGCGATTTGATTTACGGCGATTTCGTTGAGCTCGATGCAAACGGCGAAGTGGTTCCGGGAGGAATTTTCAAAGCCAGCACCATGTTCCTCGACAAGCCGGTGAAAGATCATCACCAGTTGCTCGTTGGAGCGAAAGTCGATGATAAGTTCGACCTCGATCCTATGCAGGTGTCTGACAATGTTTCCGATCGCGCGCAAAAACTGGGGATCACACCGGAAGCAGCAGAAACATTGACTAACAAATTCCGTTTCACCGTGAAAAGTATCAGCAAGCTGATTGCTGCTGAACTCACACCGGAGTTGTTCGACAAAGTGTACGGTCCCGGAATTGTAACCAACGAAGAGGAATTCCGTGCGAAAATTGCTGAAGAACTGGTTAAAATGTTCAACCGCGACAGCGAAGAAAAACTGCGGAATGAAATTGTAAACACGTTGCTTACCACCACCAATCTTTCATTGCCCGATAGTTTCCTCAAACGCTGGCTCGTTGCTGCGAATGAAAAACCGGTGACCATGGAACAGGTGGAGCAGGAATACCCGATTTATGCCCGTCAACTCCGCTGGCAGCTCATCGAGAACAAACTCATCCGCGACAACGAGATTACCGTTACAGCTGATGAAGCGAAAGAACACGTAAAAGAAATTTTGCGCGACAACTTCCGCAAGTATGGCAGGAATCCTGACGAAGTGAGTGATGCTGAACTGAACGACACCGCACAACGCGTTCTGGGCAAGGAAGACGAAGCGAAGAAGATCTTCGAGAACCTGTACGCGCAGAAGTTAATGACGTTGTACCGTTCGAAATTTAACATCACCAAGAAGAAAGTATCGTACGACGATTTCCTGAAAGGCTGACGCATTGGCAGGAAATTCCGACAGTTCAGAACTGGCACCGAAATTGAACCAACATAAAGCATAACCGTAATTTCAAAACTATGTTTGATCAGAACGAATTCAGAAAATATGCCGTGAAACATCACGGAATTAACAGCATGGTGTACGACCAGTACACCTCAATGATGGGGCCGCGCGGGTCGATGACACCGTACATCATGGAAGAACGTCAGTTGAACGTAACACAAATGGACGTGTTCTCCCGTTTGATGATGGACCGCATTATTTTCCTCGGTACCGGAATCAACGACCAGGTGGCGAACATTATCCAGGCACAGTTGCTTTTCCTCGAGTCAGCCGACGCGAAGAAAGACATCCAGATCTACATCAATTCACCGGGTGGTTCGGTGTATGCCGGTCTTGGAATCTATGACACGATGCAGTTGATTCAGCCCGATGTGGCTACAATCTGCACCGGAATCGCAGCTTCTATGGGCGCAGTTCTCCAGTGTGCCGGTCACAAAGGAAAACGTACCGCGCTTCCGCATGCACGCATCATGATTCACCAGCCGCTTGGCGGAGCTGAAGGTCAGGCATCTGATATTGAAATCACTGCGCGCGAAATTCAGAAACTCAAGAAAGAGTTGTACGACATCATCGCGAACCACAGCGGACAGACTTACGAAAAAGTATGGGCCGACAGCGACCGCGATTACTGGATGACCGCTGCAGAGGCAAAAGAATACGGAATGATTGACGAGGTTCTCGAACGCCGTCAGAACAAATAAGCATTGTTTTTGTAACTTAGAGTAACACAATCCGGTCTTAGTGATGTCAGGTAATACAACCTGGCATCACGACACCGGATTGCTTTTGTAAAACAATTCAAATGGCTGGAAAAGAAAATCACATTCACTGCTCATTTTGCGGGAGAGACAAACAGGATACGTTGGTGCTGATCGCCGGAATACAAGGTCATATCTGTGACCAGTGCATTCAACAGGCGTATCGCATTGTGAAAGAGGAGCAGGATGCAAAGAAAAATCAGGCCATTACGTCTGCGCTTACTTT
>DATHKF010000670.1:0-3644 GCA_035489505.1 Bacteroidia bacterium
CTCAAACTCCTTTCAAGGCGTTCTGGAGCAAAGTACATTGTTAAACATGTGGACAGGCCGGCACACCGCTCCGCAGAATAAAAGGGTTATGATGTGTCTTGGCTGGTTTGTAAAAGACGCCGAAAATCTGGGGAAATATTATTGGCACGTGGGCGACAATCCAGGTTTCTCATCAACACTAATGGTTTTTCCTGAGAATGACTTCGGTATAACCATACTGACCAATGGAATGTACGCCGAGGAAGTCGTGTGGAATAAAATGTCTTTTGACATTATTAATTTATTTAAAAACGATTGGGAAAAGTAGCTGTCCTTTGATGCAGGGATTTCTTCTTTGCTTTTTAATTCCGATCGCAGCATCCGCCGATGAATAGTATCCGGGCCCGTCTCAAACTTTACTTCCGGGAAAATGTGGCCCCTGCCTTGCTCCGGAATGTTTACAGCGCTTCCGGGCATAGCTTCTTGCATTTCTCTCTCGCTTCCCTCACCTTTTGAGCTCAAAGGCAGTTGAGCGAAAACAAAGATGTCCGCCGTCGTTTCTTACAATATATTTGACAAAATATCCATCGGACATGAACCGGGTAGAACGCATATCAGCCATTTTAATTCAACTGCAATCCAAAAAAGTTGTTCGTGGACAAGACCTGGCTGACCGGTTTTCCATCAGCTTACGTACTGCATACCGCGACGTTAGAGCGCTGGAAGAAGCGGGAGTTCCCATTGTCAGCGAGGCGGGTGTTGGTTATTCGTTAATGGATGGGTATCGGTTGCCACCCGTGATGTTCACCAAAGAAGAAGCGATTGCTTTTTTAACGGCAGAGAAATTGGTCGAGAAGCTGACCGATCCGTCAACGTACAGCACCTATCAATCGGCACTGTTTAAAATAAAAGCCGTTTTAAAAACCGATGACAAGGAGCACCTGGAAAAAATGGACGATTACATTGAGGTCCTGAAGAATTCGTACTTGCCGGCCGATAAAAAAACGAACAACCATATTCAAACCATCTTAAAAAGCATCTCGCAAAAAAAGCAATTGTCCATTGATTATTTTGCAAATCACAATCAACGGAATTCGAAGAGGGATGTTGAGCCGGTGGGTATATTTTTAATGGGTCACCAATGGTACCTCATTGCTTTTTGCTGTTTACGAAATGCATACCGTAATTTCCGGATTGATCGCATTCAAAAAAGCACCTTCACCGAACAACCGTTTACCAAGCAACACCCGCCATTAAAAACGTACCTGAAGGAAATTACCCGGGAAGAAAAAGATCTGCACACCGTGGTTATGCGGGTTGACACCAGTAGCCTCAAATATTTTGGCGAGCAAAAATTCTACAACGGTTTCATTTCAGAAAAGATCGTCGGCGATTCCACTGAAATGACTTTCCTTACTTCATCCCTCGAAGGATTTGCCCGCTGGTACATAATGTTTGGCGACCATGCTGAAATCATTACCCCCAAAGTCCTAAAAGACAGGATTAAGCAAATACTGGCAGCCATCGTAAAAAACATGAAATAGTGTTTTCACTGCTGACATACTGTTGACAAACCACCCCCGTAATTTTGATCAAACCTTAAAACCAAAGCTATGATCACATTTATGGAATCGTTCGTAAAAGAACTCGAGCACGAAAGTGTTGGTACACGAAAAATGCTGGCGCTGGTCCCGGCCGACAAGTCGGACTGGAAGCCCCACGAAAAAAGCATGAAATTGAAAGACCTCGCCACGCACATTGCCGATCTGCCCAGCTGGATCACGATGGCGATAGACAAAGATGAATTGGATTTTGCAACAGCGCCGTACAACCCGGAAGATTGCAATGGCGGAGAAGAATTGGTCAGATATTTTGACAAAAACCTGGAAGAAGCGAAACGCCATTTAACCAGCAACAGCGATTCTGTTTTGGAAAAAACATGGACACTCCGGAATGGAGAAATTATTTACATGCAATCCAACAAACTGGTAACCATTCGCCACAGTTATTGTCAACTGGTTCATCACCGCGCGCAATTGGGTGTTTATTTGCGCCTGTTAAATATTCCAATTCCGGGAGTATACGGTCCGAGTGCCGATGAACAAACCATGTGACTCGATTTCAATCACACAATAGAGGAAGACAGGTATATCTCTGCTTTCTTTATTGTGTGATCATCACATCAGTTTGCAATTGGTATGCTGAATCCGCTGACGACGGAATCACTTTTCGCAAGTCCAGAATTGTAAGCAATGTTGTATACGCCTTCGGCGTCCTGCCACAGATTCGCAGATCACGCAGATTTTTAGAATTAGAATTTATTTTTTTTAATCTGCGTAATCTGCGAATCTGTGGTAAGCGGGCCGAAGGCCCAGGTTAAGAATTTGAATTTCTCAATCGGAATATTCGACAATGGCTTTACCGGAAACCAGTGGTGTATATGATCCGGGTCCTCTCAAAATTTACTCTTCGAAAATGTAGTCCGCGCCCTGCTCCGGAATGTTTCCAGCGCCTCCGGCATGGTCTCGCGTATTTCCCGGCGCGTCTCACCCGCTTTGAGCCACGCATACAAACTGATGTGCTCATAAGCAGTAAACCAACGCCCGGGTCTGCAAAATGTATCCAGGATATCCTGCGCAGCTTTGCGCATGAATTCGCGTCGCGGTTTTCCGGGTAGCGTTTTGAGCAGACTACTAAACGTAGTGAGCACAATGGTTTCCTGTTTGGTTTGCTGTCCTTGCCGGGAGAGAAAAGTTTCCAGCTGTGCGCAAAGCGTTTCGGTAACGCCGGGCCGATCGAGATCGAAGTGAATGATGATACGCAGCAGAAGTGCCTTGAGCAAAAAACGGTGACGCGAGTATTCCATTTTTTCGTCGGTGATAACAGACATCAGCCAGCGCAACGCCTGCCGGCTGTTTCCCACAGCATGCAAGGCAAAGGCCGCGTAAAAAGAAATGCTCTCGTTGAAAACCGGCGTGTACGGATGCGGAACATTGGTTAGTTCTGTGATGCGTGGCAACAGCCTCACCACCTCGTCGAAACGTCCGGCGAAAACATGACTACGCACATTCATTTCCATCCGGTAGAATTGCCATTTCATTTTCCGTTGCGAGGTCATGTCGGCGGAAAAACGTTTCGGCAATTCGTCCCAGCGCTTTGTCGTTTCCGCAATCTGTGCAGCATCGCCGAAGTAGATGGTAACGACACTGATGTTGAACAGCAGCGTGACGTAATAATCCAATTCGTGCCGTGTGGCTTCCGGCTCTTCATCGAAAACCTCAAGGTGGCGGTGACCATAGTTCAACGATCGCAGCGGATCCTGCACAAGGCTCGCGTAATGACAAAGCGTGTGGTACATGTGAAATTTCGCGATCGGTGAAAGCGCCCGTTTTTCGTTGCGGAGCAAAGGGCGTGAGCAGATGCGCTCAAGCGATTTTCGCTGTTGCGGTGTACTGAGAAAATTGTTGCGGCGCGTGAACGCGAACACAGCGTAGGAAAGCTGCTGGTAATCGTTGATGTTGCCGATGATCACGAGCAATTGCTTTTTCTTCGCTTCCATCTGCTGCACGAGTTGAACGTCTTCGTATTTCAATACGTGCGCTTCACGGCGAAGAAGAATGTCGAGCTGAAGCTGGTAAGAAAAACAAGCCGAGGCCAGGCGCTCT
>DATHKF010000671.1:0-3682 GCA_035489505.1 Bacteroidia bacterium
TGTTCTCTGCTGTTGTACTGAACGCGGGGAATAATCCAATACCGAATCCATACCAGGACTATTTCAACGAAGCATACGCTTTGTATCCTGCAATTCCACGCGGTGTGCTGGAAGGCGTATCATTTACAAATACGCGTTTCACCCATCTTACTGGTGAAGAAGAACCGTCGTGTACCGGGATGCCGCAAGCGGTAACCGTAATGGGATTGATAGAAAATGGACAAGGCTGGTTCCGAAGCAATCTTACAACAGTATCGGCGTACTCGGGAATCTCTTCAGAAGATATTAGAGCAACTTCACGAATGACCATCCTGGCGTATGCCACTGCTGCCGATAGTATTCTCAGAATGTACAATCGACCTGATCCATCAACCGGACTTTGTAAGCATCGCATTGATCGATATAGCGAGGAACAAAATACCTGGCTCATTCTTGAGCACCTGAGTGAGTTACCACCGTCGCAGGAAGCCGTACAGCAATTCGCGATCAGTAGTTTTATTTTCTCCGTAATGACATTCATGTGTGATGAATCAATGGCTGGCACATACGGCTTTCCCCAACACGATTATGACCTGAAGGAATTTTTCGGAAAAACCAATTTCAATATTCTCTCGTCCCGTTCGGTATCGATATCCCGAAACAATGTATGGGACGAGAATGGAAATATCTTTCGCACCGGCGATGGACCAGCTGTTTTATCCGCAGATTACGGCCCGGCCTTGTGGAATCCCGCAGCGAGCTGCAACTACAGTTCGCGAAACAGTATTGCTGTAAGTGCGGTGACCATTCATACCGTACAGGGAACGTATGCCGGTTGCATTTCGTGGTTCCAGAATTGTGCGGCGAGTGTCTCTGCACATTACGTTGTTCGTTCGAGCGACGGGCAAATCACGCAAATGGTTTATGAATCGCTGAAAGCATGGCATGTTGGCTCTGAAAATCCGTATACGATCGGGATTGAGCATGAAGGTTACGTGAATAATGCCGCGTGGTATACAAATGCGATGTATACGAACTCGGCTGCGCTCGTCAGCGACATTTGTGCGGACTACAGCATTAATCCGCTGCGCACCGGCTGGTGGCCGTGGCTTGCTACAACCTATTACAATCAATCCACCATTCCAGGTTCATGCACGCGCGTGAAAGGACACCAACACTATCCGAACCAATCGCACAGTGATCCGGGTGTAAACTGGAACTGGAATTATTTTTACCAGCTCATCAATGGAACACCGTCGGTAACGACGTACACAACCGCCACAGGAAATTTCTACGACACGGGCGGTTTTGCCGGAGATTACTCCGATGATGAACGCGTGGTGTGGACGATTGCGCCGACCAATGCCACTTCAGTAACGGTCAACTTCAATTCGTTCAACGCTGAGAACACGTGGGACTACCTGTACGTATATGATGGTGCAGACATTTCCGCACCGTTGATCGGTTATTACACCGGGACCAATAATCCGGGAACGATTACGTCGAGTGGCGGTTCGCTGACGTTTGAGTGGCGTTCCGATTGCGCAACAACTGCCGCAGGGTGGGACGCTACGTGGACAAGCCAGAGCAATACATCACAAGCGGATGTAACGGCTCCAACGACACAAGTGAATGTTGCAGGAACGTGGCAGACCCAAAATTTCCAGGCGACTTTCGCGGAAAGCGATAATGCCGGTGGAAGCGGATTGGAAAAAAGCTATTACCAGGTGATTGATTTCGACGGAAGCGATTGGCGCGCGAACAATTCGCAGGGATTTTTCAGTGACAATTTTGATCTGCCAACGATTCATCCCGAATGGACCAGCGTAACCGGAACGTGGGCCATAAACAATGCCGTGCTTGAGCAAAACGATGAGAATTTAACGAACACGAATATCTACGCGCCGCTCACTCAAAATCTTTCCAACCGGTATTTGTATCACTGGGCCGGAAAGATTGATGGCATTGGAACGAATCGTCGCGCAGGATTTCATTTCTTCTGCGACAATCCAACGCTGCCGAACCGTGGCAATTCATACTTCGTCTGGTTCCGCGTGGATCAAAGCGTTTGCGAGATCTACGAAGTAGTGAATGATGTATTCACATTGCAGTCTTCATTCCCGATGACCGTGAATGCCGCGCAATGGTACGACTGGAAAGTAATTTACGATCGCATCACCGGAAAAATTACCGTGTACCAGGACAACGTGTACATCGGTAACTGGACAGACACTACTCCGCTTGCCAATGGCGATTACGTTTCTTTCCGCAGCGGCAACTGCAACTGGCAGGTGAATAATTTCAAAGTATACCGTTCGCGTGCCGACAATCAACCCGTCAATGTTACGGTTGGAAATTGCGGAACCTGCGAATTGCGTTTTGAGAATACGAATCCGGCCACACCAGCAGGCCGCATCAAAAGCATTGTTGCAGACACGGCAGGAAATCTTTCGGCGATATCGTACATCGACGTGAACGTTGACTGGACAATTCCTTCATCGGTTGACACCGTGAACGACGGATTTGGAACAGACATTGATCTTTCCACATCGGCGACACAATTGCAGGGCGACTGGTCTGTTTCGGTGGACACGAATTCCGGTCTTGCGCGATATTGGTACGCCATTGGAACGAACGCATGTGATTCCGATGTTGTTGCCTGGACGAACAATTGGGGTTACGATACGGTTACGATGAACAGTCTCGCGCTGATCACGAATCAATGGTATTACTTTTCGGTTCGTGCGGAAAACG
Source organism: Bacteroidia bacterium (assembly GCA_035489505.1). GTDB lineage: Bacteria > Bacteroidota > Bacteroidia > Palsa-965 > Palsa-965. Next base: position 2,734 of record DATHKF010000671.1, read on the forward strand.
GGGCAGGTTTGGTTACACCGTGTTACTCCAGCGATGGCGCTCTTGTTGACCTCACTACCGGAATTTACTCAACGGCGTCCGGTTCGATCAACGCAAGCGTGGGCCCCAATCCGTTCACGGAAACAACAACGATCAATTATACGATGCGGGAATCGGGAGAGGTAAACATTGTGATGTACGACCAGGCGGGACGAATCATTTCGCTGTATTCCGGAAGCCAGGCGGCGGGTCATCATCGATTAGACCTAAATTCTTCTGATCTTGCGCTCGCTTCAGGTGTTTATTTTATTTCGATTCAAACCAATACCGATCAGCTGGTAATGCCGTTGATCTACAAAAAATAAAAAGTGATGATGAAAATTTTTATCGCAGCAGTTGCATTTTTTTTCGCGGGGGCATTGAACGCGCAGTGGGATACGTTAAATACAGGAACCGGTATTAAATTCAATTGCGTTTCATTCGCTGATGCAACGATAGGAGTGGTCTGCGGACTCAATCCTTCCACAGATTCGGGAGCATGCGGACAGATTTACATCACAAGCAATCGCGGTGACAATTGGTTCCTTTTACCTTTTGCGGCGCATGAAAAGAACCGTGAAATTCACGATGCTGCGTTCACACCTGAAGTACAGCTTTGGACCGTTCGGGATAGTGGTACGGTTGTCCTGCAACACGTGTGGTCCGTTTCGTATACTTCGGTTTCGGAACTTTCGCAGTATTCGTTGTATTGCTGTTTCGCCGTAAACGATTCAGTCTTCTATTGTGCCGGTGAAAACGGCATCGCTTTCCGCACGTTCGATTATGGTGTGACCTGGGATACGATGAACAGCGAAACCACTACCAACATCAACGACATTTATTTCGCCGATGCCGCCAACGGCTGGATCGTTGCTGATGGAGGATATCTTGCGGTAACCGCAGACAGCGGCAGCACCTGGACATTCATTCC
>DATHKF010000672.1:0-3821 GCA_035489505.1 Bacteroidia bacterium
CCTTGGAGGGTTACTTCAGTTTCAGTTTTTTTCTGCCATTCACCCGAAATACGTTGGGATCTGCTGTGGCTTCAATGGATTTGTACTTCGGCTGAACGAGAATGTTGCCATAACGATCCATGATCCCGTATTTTTTAGAAACGGCGTGGTAGAAAATGATCCGCTCTTTGCTCAACTCCGGGTATTTGGTGATCAGCTCAAAATTCACTTCGTAGCTGACCCGCGGAATGTAAATCGAGTCAATGACCACCGTGCCGGAGTCGGCATCAACGACCGAACAGATCGTCATTTCTTTGTCAGGATCATCCGGGTCTTTGTAATCGTAATCAACCGCATCGATCATCAGGAAACGCGCCGACTTCCCGGAGCCCAGCACCACATGTTGGCGCGGATATCCGGCGTAGGCAGTTTCTGTAAAAAGCCAACAGGAAGAATCGCAGTAAAATACATACCTGTGCCTTTGTTTATTTTCGTACCGATAGCCAATCACGAAATTGGTATCCGGCTCATCGAGTTGTGCGGTGCTGAATTTCGGTACAGGAAGCACCGAATATTGTTCGTTGACTTTGCGGATGATGACATACTGTGCACCATATCCATCGGCATCGAGGTGATCGACGGCCGAATAGTACCCGTAGCCCAGGTGCTCAAGTAAAACATAGTCGTCAGCTTCAGACGGATTCTGTTTTTGCGCAGGCTCAAGGTCTTTGATCATGCGGTTGATCCACCCGGTGCATTCATCGCGCGTTATTTCATTGTTCGCAACGCGCCGGTATATGAATGCATTCAGACTGCCCACTTCAGAGGCGTAATTTTCGACGTTCGCAACGCGGCGTTTTTCTTTCTCCACGCTGAACGTGTCAGCGTAAATTTTTGCTTCTTCCAGCATCAGAAGATATGCGCGTTGTTCAGGTACGCTCATGATGGAGAACGCATCCCTGTATGAAGGCATGAGCCAGGTGTACAGCAATTCGCGAAGCACCTTGCTTCCGAATATGCTTTTCTTCAGCGATTCGCGATTGGCGGAATCGGCTGCAGGGTCATATTCTTCGTAGCCATCCTGGTCTTTTTTTTCTTCGTGATACCAGTCGTAGCCGGCGTCCAGGAAATCCCGGCCTGCGTCTGGTCCGATATAGACCAGATGTGAACGTTGAAAACGTGTCAGCGAGGCATCGGCCGCTTTTTGAAAATCGCATTTCACCGGCAGGGCAGCAATAACTCCTGCGGGAGTTGGCGGAACATTGTAATCGAAATCACTCCATCTCGGATTTTCCGCGTTGGCATCAATCCTGAGAATGTTTCCGATGCTGTCGCCGGCGTGAAGCACGAGTATGCGGTTCTGGGCGGAACAGATCTGCAGCAGGAAAACAAACAGGATAACCAGGGCAAGTTTCATGGGCGTTTTTTTCTATGGATGCGCGGAACTAATTTAATCCATAAGTCCACAACCCGCAAAAGTGATCATGTTACCGGGTTCAGCCGCAGATTTCGCTAATTGCGCAGATGTGAAACCGGCTAAAAATTTTGAATGATTAAATCCGCGTAGTGGATTGATCAAAATTTGAAAATTATGCAAACATAGAATCTGCGCTATCTGCGAAATCTGCGGCAAAAAAACAATGCTGCAGTTAGTATTACCGGTTTTCCCATAGAATTGACCGGAATTCATAAGCGTGATGTAAACAGACGACTTACCTTTGTCCGGATTCATGTATACTGCCTCTCCCGTTATGCTCAAACTTACGCAGGCCAGCACACCTGATGCGGCTTCCATTGCTGAACTGGCTGAAAAGATATGGCGCGTTCATTATCCGCCGATTATCGGTGCAGAACAGGTGGAGTATATGCTGAGCATCATGTATTCTGCGAAGAGCATTGCCGAGCAGATTTCCAATGGACAGTCGTTCTGGTTCATTGATCATTCCGGTAGCCGGCTTGGATATTTATCGTTTAGCCTTCCTTCGCGGAATGAACTTTTCATTCACAAATTCTATATCGATCCGGCGAACCAGGGAAAGGGAATCGGCAAAGAGACTTTCGCGAAATTGATTGAGATGAATCCGGAAGTCAGCCGGATCAGGCTCACGGTGAACAGGAAGAATTATAAATCGATCAACTTCTATTTCCGCCTTGGATTTGTGATTGAAGAAGTGAAGGACTTTGATATTGGTGGCGGGTATTACATGCAGGACTTTGTGATGATCTGGAGTAGGCAAGTAAAGAAGTAGGCGAGTAAAGAAGTAGGCAAGCAAAAAAAGTAGGCGAGTAAAAAAAAGTAGGCAAGTAAGCAAGTCCCACGACTGCCTACTTGCCTACTTTTTTTTACTCGCCTACTCAGTTACGATGACTTACTCCTGCTTTTCTTCAATGCGCTCGTGATGTACTGGTAATCGAGATAGTACAACACACGCACGGAAAGCTGGTTGAGCTGCGGACTCTGCATCGTATTCTTGAAGTTGTACTTGTATTCGTAATTGATTACGTTTTCTTCTGCGAGCGTGTTCAGTTTGTAGGCCACAGAGACGATACTTCCCGGGGCGAAAATCCAGGAATACACAACGTCAAGGTTGATGGAGTTGAAGCTAAAGTCGTGAATGCTGTCGTAGGTCACGTAATCATTCAATGCTCCGTCCTCGCGCAATACGTAGTAGCCCGTGTAGTTACCTGTTGCCCAATAGTGGCGCCCACTCAATGAAATGTTCATGTCTTTCATGAACACGTACTGCATGGATGCCCCGAGTTCAAGATCACGGATGTTGCGGCGACCGAAAACAATTGTTCCGTCATCTTCCGTGTTCACCCAGCCGCGATCGCCGAAATCGGTATGGCGGTTTCCGAATACGATGAGCTGCAAACGGTCTGTGGCACGCCATTTCACGCTCACTCCGCCACCAACCCACGGATTAGCCGGAATGGTAGGAGAAATAATTGCGGTTCGTCCTGTATAGATTTCCATTCCAAAACTTAATTTCTCGCTGGCGTTGCTGTTAATTCCAGCGAAGGCATGCCACATGCGTGGTCGCGTAAATACACGGCCTGTAACGCGCGGTTCGAAATAGTCGAGAAAATCTTTCGGAACCCATTCCGTGCCAACGTAAATGCTCCAGAAATTCCGGAACTGGACATAGTTAAAGTTGTTGAAGCCCATGTACGTCGACTTTCCGCTTTTCAGATTGTAATTGTAGTTAAAGCTCAGGTCAGACGATGCGTAATTGAAAATCCATTTCGGATTAAACAGCTGGTACATTCCCCACACGCGGTTCGCTGCGAAATTATTGTCGAAGGTTAATCCAAGATCGTCAGCATCCCACAACCGGCTCAGTACATTGCGCACAATACCGCCTTGCCAGGTACCGCTTGTTTTATTGATGGCGAGGTAATATTTGTAACCGATATCGGCAGTGAATTCACTCTGGTCAGTTGTATCGGGGTACATCACGTTACTTACGGCTCCATGCGCATCAATCTGCCACGACATTTTTTTATTGTTCAATGTCATTCCCAGCCCGGTTACGTTCGAGCTCCGGTAACCACCGGTCCGGATCACATTGGTGTTGATGAAGTAAACTGATGAACTGTTTTCCATCTGCCGGTCAATGACAAAAATGTTGTAGTTCGATCGCGGTTCAGTGAGGATCTTCCGCATTTTACCCGTGGCTGTATCCTGGGCAATGGCATAGGTATTGTCAACGAATGCATTCAGGATGCCGAGTCCCATTCCGAGGTTCGTTCGTCCTGAAACTTTCGTTGCATTCAGCAATCGCGCGCGGCTGGGATTTTTAGAGAGCACTTCGTTGGTATCCAGCAAATCGTCACAGTCA
>DATHKF010000673.1:0-8168 GCA_035489505.1 Bacteroidia bacterium
CGTGTACTCCGGATCAGGTCCGTTCTTCAAAGATTTCCTCGGCAATTTTTTTGGTCTCGATGGTCCGGCTGGAATCAAGATCGCATTCGATTACGGAATCAACGAGTGGATTACGCTGGGCATTGGAAGAAGTTCGTATGATAAAATTGTTGATGGTACCATGAAGGCACGCCTCCTGCGGCAAACGATGGACAACAAAACACCAATCAGCATGACCTACCAGGGCATCTGGAATGTGACCACGAAAGCAGATCCGCGTAAAGCACAGGGCATTGATAAGTATCATCATTTCACTTCCCGCTTTTCGTATTCTAACACGCTGACCATTGCGCGCAAAATGAATGACCGCCTTTCGTTGCAGGTTACCGGTTTCCATGTACACTACAACATGGTGGATGATGCAAATTTCAAAAACGACATTTTCGCTGCGGGAATTGCAGGTCGTTACAAACTCACCGACCGCATGGCGCTGACATTTGAATATGCATATCGAATCAACCAGTACGTTCCTGATAAATCGCTATACCAGGATCCTATGTCCATTGGACTCGATATCGAAACAGGCGGTCACGTATTCCAGGTTCACATCACCAACGGGTACGGCATTAACGAAGTGCAGTTTATTCCGTATTCAACGAGCAATATCCTCAAAGGCCAGATCAAACTTGGATTTAATATTTCCAGGGTGTTTACGATGGGGAAACATGAAGGAAGCACGTATTGATGTGCTGATGATTGATTGTTGATGTGCTGATGACCGTGTTGCAGATAGATGACTTAAAGATGTTTTCGGGGAAAAGAAAAAACAGGTAAATGGCAGGTTTTCCCATGTAAAATGCGGGAATTCAAAAGAGCCTTTACCCCGGGAATGGTGAAATTTGAAATATCAATTTTACCAAAAGTGCTGAACCATGAAAATGAACAAGACTAAAATAGCCGTACTCCTGGCCGTAACAGTTTCCGCTGTTGCAACCATGAGTTTCGATATTCTTGATGATACAGGCAAAGCGGGAAGAACCGGTTCGCCCGGCGAATCAACGTGTACTGGTTGCCATACCGGGTCTGTGATCAACGACGGAGTCGGTTCAGTGGTCATCAGTTCTCCTGACCTGGGAATAAACTGGGAATACATGGTTGGCGATACGTATACGATCAACGTAACAGTTTCGCGTCCGGCTGCGCCGTTATTTGGTTTCGACCTGGAGGCCCTTACCAGTGCGGCGCAACCACAGAATGGAGGAACGTTGATTGTAACCAATACCAACGAGACGCATATTCTGAATGCAACGGTAATGACAGTTGTGCGTAAAAATATGACGCATAAACTCAACGGCGGACTCGGAACAGGCACCAAAACATTTTCTTTCAAGTGGGCTGCGCCAACGACGAATGTGGGTAACGTTACATTCTATTGCACGGGCAACGCTACCAACAACAACGGCGCTAAAACCGGTGATCACATTTACAGTACATCACAGATTGTAACACCGGCTCTTGGAAGCGGTACGCTGGAAACAGAAACTGCACCGCTGGATTTTATCATGTTCCCGAACCCGGCGAATGAAAATATTTTTGTGACCTACTCTGCTCCTGCCGGCGAACAAGTGAATTTTTCACTCGTGACCATCGACGGAAAAGAAGTAAACCCGGTGTACACATTCCGCGGAACAGGCGCAACGGAAACATCATCGCTGGTATTGCCTGCAGATCTTGCAGCGGGAATTTATTTGGTGAGGATGGAGAGTGGAGAGAAGGTGAGTGTGAAACGGGTGGTCGTGGAATAATTTTTGCCCCGAAGACACGAAGGCTCAAAGAAACACGAAGATTTCAAGAAAATAAAGTACAGGAAGTGCGATACGGAAGTGTCGCATTTTTTTTGTGGAGGTCAGAGCGGTTTTAATTAACTTTCGTGAAAGTGAGACCGTTCAAAGATTGACAAACAAAAACTGCAACTAACCATACCGGTAACTATGAAAATTGAAGTCGAAGAAAAATCGCTGATCATAAACGGACATCCATTTCAATTTCCTTTCACGCTGGAGGAATTGATGTCAGTAATTGGAAAGTACTCCTTCCATGAAAGAATATCGTACTCCTGGGATGACCTGGGATTGGAATGCACAGTGCCGGATGAAAATGGAGTGTCGGGGCTGTACATTTATTTTACGCCCCGTGTCCTCCTGGAGCATCCTTCAAAAACGTACACAGGTGAATACTTCGTCAATGGTGAAGACCACACCCGCAGAGAATACATGGATAAAGAACGAACCGGTGATTTTGAAATTCTGAATCACGCAGTGAAAAATGTGATTTCGATATCATTGATTCAACCGTACATACCCGTACCGGAAATTGAAAATCCCGATTTGTATCAATTGAAAAGTACAGAAGGAGAAGCCATCATTTTTAAAGACATCAATTTCAAGCTGGCAGTTTTGGATGTTCTTATGTACAGCAGGAAACTGATCAAACCGGTCTTTGATCTCGATGAATTTGCAAAACGCTATACGGTGAGAAAAATCAATGTCTTTTCGGAAGGCAAAAATATTATTCCGGAGGCAATGGCTTATTTTGAAAACATCCGGATTGACAAAAAGCTTGCTCCTGAAATCACTGAACTTTTCCAGGATGACATTAGCCGGATTTACTATCACATCATGCCCATGGGAGATAAAAAAGACGGCCGGTTTCATATTCAACATGCAGAAGATGCAGAGCAGTTTCCAAATCTGAAAAAAGTCACTTTATATCCCGGAGAAGACACCGCAATTAAAAGTGAATTTGAAAAAAGAGGAATAGAAGTGAGCTACTCGTAAAAACAGATTGTAATCAACAATGCTCACGGCACAAAACAGAAGCCATGTCAATCACACAGGAATCAGAATTACTCGGAATGAAAAAGGCCAGCGAGGCCGTTGCCTTTACATTGAAGGAAATGAGAAATTACGCCCGGCCGGGAATGACGACCAAACAACTGGACAACTACGGTGGGCAAATCCTCGCGGACCTCGGAGCGAAATCAGCACCGTATGAGACGTACGGTTTTCCGGGATGGACATGCATCAGTGTGAACAATGAATTTTGTCACGGCATTCCGTCGGACAAACGAATACTTGAAGAAGGTGATCTGATCAATGTAGATGTGTCTGCGGAATTGAATGGCTTTTGGTCGGACAACGGCGGGTCGTTTGTTCTTGGAACAGATGTGAACGAACATCAAAAACTGATCGAAGCATCGAAGCAAATTCTGCACAAAGCCATTTACAGTATCAAAGGCGGCGTTCGTATTTCCGACATTGGACATTTAATAGAAACCGAAGCAAAGAAACGCGGTTATAAGGTGATCAAAAACCTGACCGGGCATGGAATCGGAAGAAGTCTGCACGAAGAACCAGGCGAAATTGCCAACTACCGCGACAGGCTTAACCTCACACGGTTTAAGAAAAATTCCGTGGTGGCCATTGAGACATTTATTTCTACAACGTCAACGTACGCAGAAACCTTGAAGGATGGCTGGACGATGGTTGGAAATAAAGGCGGATTTATGGCACAGCACGAACACACCATTGTGATTACCGACGATAAACCCATTGTGCTGACAGCAATGAATGAAATCTGGGATTAAAAAAACTGTAGCTACGTGAGATTTTTTAAAAATTGATTTATGGCCAGAGGCGTTAGTGATTTTTTATCCAAATACGTAACGCTCTCTGAAGCTGAAACCGAAGAGATTGCCAGCCAGTTCAAAAGTCAAACGATTAAAAAAAATACGTTTCTGCTAAGACAAGGAGAAACCTGCAAAGACATTGTTCTTGTTCAAAAAGGTTGCCTGCGTTTGTATTATATCAAAGACGATGTTGAAATTTCCGTCTGGTTTGCTTTTGAAGGATCGTCGGCAATAGAAATGTACAGTTTCATCAGCGAAAATCCATCCGATTATTTCATCCAGGCGATAGAAGACGGTGAAGTAGTCTATTTATCGAAACGCCGATTAAACAAATTGTACAAAACAATTCCCAAAACTCATGAGCTAATGAAGAACTTCTGGGAAGATGTCATCCTTCATTTAATTCACAGGTTCACTTCCCTTCAAAAAGATACTGCTGAAGAGCGATACCTGGAGTTATTGAATAAACCCGCGTACCTGGCAACAATTCCGCAAAAGTACCTGGCGTCGTTCATTGGAATTACGCCTACTTCACTCAGCAGGATAAGGCGAAAAATTAAATAGTCAATTTCTGGTAGTGGTCAATTTCAAATAATAATTAACCACATAGACATAGGAAACATAGACATAGTTCAAAATGAAGCACACATAGCATTGCCAAAGGCAATGTTCGATGCTTATGTGAACTCAAACATTCTTACCTGAGAAACTATGTACACTATGTTCCTTATGTGGTCGATAAAAAAACAACCTGAGCCACTACCCAATTTCTTATCCTATGACAATTTTTGCCCGAAGATCAATTCTGAATTTTGTTGCCGAATCTAAAACTTCAAGAAATGGTCCGGACAAAATTATTGGAAGCAGAAAAAATTGCCATGCAATTATTCAAGACAGTCGAAATGCGAAACCTGATTGTTGCGGGGAAATCGGAAAACGAACTGAATGAAGATATTTTCAAATTGGCGGATGAACTTTTCGGAATCAAAAAATACTGGCACAAAAGAATTGTGAGAAGCGGTATAAACACGTTGGTACCTTATGATGACAATCCACCTGATTTAATTTTACAGGAGGACGACATTTTATTTCTGGATTTCGGACCCATTATTGAAGATTGGGAAGGAGATTTTGGAAGAACTTACGTGATTGGCAACGACCCCGACAAATACAAATTGAAAAATGACATTGAACTGGCCTGGCACGAAGCGAAGAATTGGTTTGACGGTCAAACAAAACTCACTGGTGCAGAGTTTCACCAGTATATTGTTGAGCTTGCGGTAAAATACGGTTACGCATACGGCGGACAACTTGCTGGTCATCTCATCGGGCATTTCCCTCATGAACGATTAGAGCCGAAAAATTACGGCCTCTATGTTCACCCGGAAAATCCGAACGACATGTTTTTACCCGATGCGAACGGAAACAAACGACACTGGATCTTAGAAATTCATTTTGTTGACCGGGAAAAGAAAATTGGTGGATTTTTCGAACAGCTTCTGACGTGAACAAAACAACTAATGTGTGAATGGAAATGACAATGATCAGAGAATACGTCCCATCAGACAAAGCCGGTTGCTTAGCAGCTTTTAAAAGCAATGTCCCTTTATTTTTTACCGAAGGAGAAATCGCAGAGTTTGAATCTTTCCTGGATAAGCTTGGAGCCAGAAGCGCCGATGCCGACGGATGGAGAACCTGGTTTTTTGTTGTCGAATCAGGAAACCAAATTGTGGGTTGTGGTGGTTTCGGTGATAAAGACAATTCAAACCGGATCACACTGGCCTGGGGTTTGGTCCATAAGGATTTTCACAAAAAAGGATTTGGTGAACAGTTATTGAAATACCGATTGGGAGAAATAAAAAAACGCTTCCCAGAAAAACCGGTTTTCATCGATACCACACAATTCTCTTACCCGTTTTTTGAAAAGTTCGGGTTTCGTACCACGAAAATAACCGACGATTTTTATGCGGTGGGCATGCACAGGTATGATATGGTTTTGCCAGGTGAATAGTGGTTCATTTAGCTGCAAGGAATTGATGAAAACCGCTGAAGCGGTTGGATAATCAATCGCTATCAGCAGGTTTCCATAACGGTTTCAACCGTTTTTATTTGCAGCGACATTGGATAAATCATTTCAAACTGAGCCACTACACCGCCAGCAGAGTGATCACAGTAAATTGATCGCGAAGGACTACCTTAGCATAACCTCGTAAACTACGAGGAGCTTGTATTTAAAAACAAACCCACATGAAAAAATACTTAGCAGAATCTATTGGAACTTTCTGGCTCGTCCTTGGCGGATGCGGAAGCGCAGTGTTAGCAGCAGGCTATCCCGATGTAGGAATTGGTTTGTTGGGCGTTTCACTCGCGTTTGGTCTGACGGTGCTCACGATTGCCTATTCGTTCGGACACATTTCCGGTGCTCACCTGAATCCCGCTGTAACCGTTGGTTTATGGATGGGTGGAAGAATCAGTGCAAAAGAAGTTTTACCCTATATCTGTTTCCAGGTCACAGGCGCAATTGTAGCAGCCGGTGTGCTTTACCTGATTGTAACCGGTAACGGAAGTGCGATCGGAGACTTTGCGGCCAATGGATATGGTGAGCATTCTCCGGGAAAATACAGCATGCTCGCAGCGATCATCACCGAGTTTGTGATGACGTTTATGTTTCTGCTCGTGATCCTTGGAGCAACGGATGATAAAGCACCGAAAGGATTTGCCGGCATCGCCATTGGACTTGCACTGACATTGATTCACCTGATCAGTATACCGGTAACAAATACATCGGTTAACCCGGCGCGAAGCATTAGCCAGGCTGTGTTTGTAGGCGATTGGGCCATGTCGCAACTCTGGTTGTTTGTCCTCGTTCCTGTTGTAGCTGCAGCGTTCGCAGGAGTGGTGTATAAATATTTCAAGTCGGAATAAAGCCGGCAGCCCACATGGAAACAAAGGATGGCAAACAAGCTGTGTATGCTAAAACGCGGGCGCAGTGGCGGAAGTGGTTGAAACAAAATTCTCAGAAAGAGAAATCCGTGTGGTTGATCCTGTACCACAAGAAAAGTAAAGTGCCCAGCGTCAATCTCATTGAGGCGACGGAAGAAGCATTGTGCTTTGGATGGATAGACAGCCTGGCCAAAAAGCGTGATGCTGAAAGTTACTATCTCACGTTTACTCCACGTAACCCTAAAAAAAGTAACTGGAGTAAACCCAACCGCGAGCGGGCCGAACGTTTGATCGAAGAAGGACTGATGACTCCATTTGGACAGGAACTTATTGATATCGCCAAGGCAAATGGAAGATGGAAACCGGGAGCGACAAAAAAGAAGGCCAGATAAAATTCGATCTCCCGAAAAAGTGTAACTCAAAGTGATCACTTATAGCTGTCCTGAAGATGTCGATGTAAAATCGCAGCTGGTCTTATTAATTCTATAATTTTGTCCTGAATTAATAGAACACCAGAAACGCGCAATGAAATTGATTCAGCAGTTTTTCTTTTCACCGATGCAGGTACGTCATTTCGCCTCCGTTGTCCTTCTTGTTTTCTCAACGCACTTTTGTTCCGCCCAGAAATCTGAAACAGGCAACTGGTTTATCTATTCCGGCAGCCAGTCGTTTCAGACCAAATGGAACTGGGCGAACGAAGTCCAGTACAGGAGTTATAATTTTGCCGGCGATATGCAGCAATTTCTTGTGCGCACAGGAATCGGCTTCAATCTTTCCGAAAACAACAACAATATCCTGTTGGGCTATGGATTCATCCGGTCGGAGAATTACCAGCCCGATACAAACCTGAAAACCGGTTTCAACGAACACCGCATTTACCAGCAGTTTGTTACACGGCAGAATTTCGGGCGGGTATTTATACAGCATCGCTACCGCCTCGAAGAACGTTTTCTTCCCAACGATGTATTTAAATTAAGGTTCCGGTATTTTCTCGCCGTGAATATTCCCATCAACAACGCCACAATGATTAAAAACACGGTGTACATTTCTGCTTACAATGAGATTTTCATCAATGGAAAAACACCTTTCTTTGATCGTGACCGTGTGTACGGTGCCGTTGGATTTGTGATCACTCAGAATATCAAAGCAGAGATCGGGTTTATGTCGCAGGTGCTGGATGCTTCGCGGCGCAACCAGTTCCAGGTTGTTCTGTACAATACAATTCCATTCCGTAAACACTGAAACAATTGATTCAGTTGCCGTCCAAAAAAACGCATCAATTCCAATTGTCATTATTCTGCAAGGCTGGCTTTACCTTCCTCCGGTGCACCGTCATTGACACCTTTGATAACAGTCAGAATTAATTTAAATCGTCCGTTGGGCTTGATATGACTCGGTTTGTTGGCCGGAATAAGCACCCCCTCACCTATTGACAGCGTGTTAGCCTTACCATCAATTTCAACGATAGCGCTTCCATCAATAATCTGAACATAGGTGTCGAAAGGAGAAGTTTGTTCATTGAGTCCCTCGCCGCTTGCAAATGACAAAGCGTCAATCG
>DATHKF010000674.1:0-6769 GCA_035489505.1 Bacteroidia bacterium
GCCACAACTACGCCGATAATCAACCACATCTGTACGGGGTTCATCAGGCTGGCCACACTGGGAAAAAGCAGGAAATAGCAGAGTGCACCCAATGTGGGCATCATCAACGGATGCAACACGATCGAAACAACTTTCGAGGTAGTGCGCACGGTTAAATTTCTTTACGCATACGCGCAACGGGAATTTCCAGCTGCTCGCGGTATTTCGCTACCGTACGTCGCGCAATGTTGTAGCCTTTGTCTTTGAGGATTTTTGCGAGCGCATCATCCGTAAGCGGACGGCGTTTGTTTTCTGCGGCGATGCAATCGGAAAGAATTTTCTTCACTTCGCGCGTGGAAACTTCTTCGCCCGTATCTGTAGAAAGTGATTCGGAGAAGAATGTTTTGAGCAGGAAAGTTCCGAACTGGGTTTGCACGTACTTGCTGTTTGCCACACGCGATACCGTTGAAATATCGAGGCCAATGCGGTCTGCAATATCTTTCAGGATCATCGGGCGGAGCAATGTTTCATCACCTTCCAGGAAATAATCATACTGGTATTCCATGATGCATTGCATGGTAAGTACCAGTGTTTGCTGGCGTTGCTTGAGCGCATCAATGAACCATTTTGCAGAATCTATTTTCTGGCGGATGAATGTAACGGCTTCTTTGCTGCTCTTCTCTTTGCTGCGCGCGTATTCCTGGAGCATTTGTCCGTACATGCTGCTCACGCGGAGTTCAGGCATGTTGCGTTCGTTCAAAGCGAGCTCGAGTTTTCCGTCTACGTTGTAGATCACAAAATCGGGAACAACATCCTGAACTGCACGCGCGGTATCGCCGGTTGCATTGCCCGGTCGCGGATTGAGATGAATAATTTCATTCATCACACGCTTGAGCGATTCTTCTTCAACTCCCAGGCGGCGTGCAATTTTGTCGTAATGCTTTTTGGAAAATTCTTCCATGTGCTCTTTCACGACGCGCATGGCGAGAACAATTTCCGCCGACTTGTGGACTTTTCTCTGCAACTGGAGCAGCAAACATTCCTGGAGATCGCGTGCTCCCACACCGGGAGGATCGAACGTCTGAATGAGCTGCAATACTTCGAGTAATTCTTCTTCGGTGGTGGTGATGTTTTGCGAGAACGCAATATCATCAACGATGGCTGCAAGCTCACGGCGCATGTAACCGTCTTCATCAATATTCCCGATGAGATAAATGCCCACCTGGTAATGATGATCGTCGAGCGGTTGTAAACCGAGTTGCGCAATCAGTTGTTCATGAAAACCGGGGCCTTGTGTCAGTGGCGATTCGCGACGTTCATCATCCGGACCCACGTTACTGGTTTGTTCTTTGTACGAGTACGCTTCGTCCTCGTCCATGTAATCGTCGATCTCGAACGAATCCTCCTTGGTGGTGGCCTGGTCGTCTTCTTTGTCGGTGGATGTTATCTCATCTTCACCGGCTGCTGTTTCTTCTTCATCAAAAAGACCTTCATCATCGTCAGAGATATCGTCTTTTTCTTCTTCGTCGTTCTCCTGTCCTTCTTCGAGAGCCGGGTTGATTTCCAGTTCTTCCTTAATGCGTTGCTCAAGCATAACAGTAGGAAGCTGCAGCATTTTCATGAGCTGAATCTGCTGTGGGGAGAGCTTCTGGAGTAACTTCTGTTGTAGGCTTTGTCTAAGCATAAAATCGTGATTCCACCACCAAATTACTCAATTTTGACGCGAAAACGGAAAAATGGAATGATTTTTGCAGTAGCACACGTAAATAAAAAAGCCGTCCCGTCACTTGAGTTGACGGGGCGGCTTTTTTATTTGTACGGATTTTCGGTCCGTAAGGTTATAACCTAACGATACGTTTTGTGGAAGTGTGATCTCCAAAATCGCAACTCACGAGGTAAGTTCCCGCAGGTAAGGTTTGAAGATCAAGAACAACCAGGGAAGTATTCGTGGTGTTCATTTCCCGGTGAACGACTCTTCCGGACATGTCAGTGACAATAATTTCCCGGGGAACGGATTGCGCGGAAGAGGAAATGGTGACGTTACCGTTGGATGGGTTCGGGTACATTTCAAAATCCTGCAGCGCAGATTCCTCATTGATCCCCAGGGAGATGCTCAGCAAATAAACCGAGCTTATATACTCGAGGCGCTCACTGCAGGAATCGTAAATAGGTATAAGCCACAAAGTGTCGGCGGAGAATGAAGTAGCATAAACGCCGGTGTCCATTGGATTTCCGCATCCGAGTGAAGGATCGTCGACCATGCGGTAGATATTTGGCGTGTACGTGTAGCTCGCGATTGGATCCCAGGTGATGAGATCAAAACTAAGCTTCACGGAATCGTTCGTGAAATTCCAGTACATGCCAAAGTTGTTGGTGGAGTCGTAATCGGCCCAGTATGTGTTGGCCAATGATTGGGCGCTCATCGTACTTAATGAAGCGCCGAGCAGGATAACGAGTAGAAATTTTTTCATGGATTTAGTTTAGAGTGAGCTGTAAAGTTAGAGTAAGAGACTGACATCGGTCTTACCGTTCATTAAGTGGCATGTTTCAGTTTTCATCTGGCCGCGAATGACACGGATTGCACCTGTGCTAAATGCAGACGCATGCAGTGCCGATAAGTTGCCTATTTGCCTGGACCGTTTTTCCGTTTCTTCTTCTTCGTATTGCGCGCTGAGAATTTTAAGCACCTCTGTGGCCAATGCTATTTACTTAACCATTTTTCGCATTCATGATCAATGAAAATGGATAAAATGAATTTCCGTCATAGTAATCAGTTAGTTTTTGCTTCCAACAGGTTTGCCAGGTTTTGCTTCGCAGTATCCCATTCGGTATTAATAAGGCTGAAATAAGCGGAGTTCCTGATTGTCCCGTTCGCCCTTATCAGGTCGTGCCTTAAAACACCTTCGTATTGTCCGCGAATCTTTTCTATGGCTTTTCTCGAACGGATATTATTTTCATCCGTTTTTAACTGCACACGAACGGCTTCTAATTCTTCAAAACAAAATGTCAGCAATAATAATTTACATTCCAGGTTCACGGTGGTGGACCAATAGTCGGGAAAAAGCCAGGTCCAACCGATTTCCAATTTTTTATGGGCACGCTCAATATTCATCAACCTTGTGCTGCCGATTATTTTCTTTTCCTTTTTATGTACAATGACAAATGGGAATTGAAACCCTTTTTCCCTTTCCAGGATTGCATCATCAAAAATCTCAAAACATTTTTCTTTGGTCGTCATATCAACAGGAATAAATTCCCAAATCCTTTTTTCCCCTGCTAAAAGGACTAACTCTTCAAAATGTTTTTCTTCCAATGGAACAAGTTCCACTATCGCACCATTTAAAATAGTTCCTGGTTTTATCCAATTCATGTTTGTCATTTATTTTTTTCGAAAATGGCCTTACCTAATAACACCACAGGACCGAAAATGAAGAAGCCTGCGAGTGAACCGCAGGCTTCTTTCTTATGGATGGTGTTATTTCTTCAGGTTTGCAAACAAGTACTCGCGGTTCATGCGCGCAATATTCTCCAGCGAAATTTCTTTCGGGCATTCGGCTTCGCAGCTTCCGGTGTTGGTGCAGTTACCAAACCCGAGTGCGTCCATTTCTTTCACCATGTTCAGTGCGCGGTCAACACGTTCCGGTTGTCCCTGCGGTAACAAGGCGTACTGGGAAATTTTCGCCGACACGAACAGCATCGCGGATGAATTTTTGCAGGCTGCAACACAAGCTCCGCAACCAATACAGGCCGCTGCTGCGAATGAAGCATCGGCATCTGTTTTCGGGATCGGGAGACAGTTTGCATCCTGTGCGTTTCCGGTGTTTACCGAAACGAATCCGCCGGCTGCCTGGATCTTGTCGAACGCGGTGCGGTCAACAACAAGGTCGCGGATCACCGGGAATGCTTTCGCACGCCAGGGTTCAACGGTAATGGTGTCGCCGTCTTTGAACGCACGCATGTGTAGCTGGCAGGTGGTTGTTCCATCCCACGGACCGTGTGCGCGACCGTTGATATGCATCGAACACATTCCGCAGATTCCTTCGCGGCAATCGTGGTCGAATGCAACCGGCTCTTCGTTCTTCTCGATGAGACGTTCGTTGAGGACGTCAAACATTTCGAGGAAGGACATGTCTTCGGAGATGTCATGCACCTGGTAAGTTGCGAACGAACCTTTGTCGCTTGCATTCTTCTGTCTCCAGACTTTCAACGTTAAATTCATAATCTTTTCAATTTAACCACGGCGACACGGCGTCACTGCGGCACAGCGTTAATGTTTATTTATATGAACGTGCTGATACTTTAATTCTTTCGTACTTGAGTTCTTCCTTATGCAGCTCAAAATTCACCCCCGGCTTAAACTCCCAGCACGCCGCGTACATGAAGTTTTCATCATCACGCATTGCTTCGCCGTCTTCGGTCTGGTATTCTTCACGGAAGTGACCGCCGCATGATTCGTTTCTGTTCAGTGCATCGAGACACATCAATTCGCCCAGTTCAAGAAAATCGGCAACACGTCCTGCTTTCTCGAGCTCTGTATTCATCTCGTGTTGTCCACCGAGAATTTTTACTTCTTTCCAGAATTCTTCACGCAGTGCGCGGATCTCTGCAGCAGCTGATCTCAGTCCTTCTGCATTGCGCGCCATTCCGCATTTGTCCCACATGATCTTTCCGAGACGTTTGTGGAAATGATCAACGGATTTGGTGCCCTTGTTGTTCACGAGTTTGTCCAGCGTGTCCTGCACCTCTTTTTCGGAAGCAACAAACGCGTCGTGATCGGTTGGCAGGGCTTTGTCTTTGATCTGGCTGCTGAGGTAAGAACCGATGGTGTATGGAATTACGAAGTAACCATCCGCCAAACCTTGCATCAGTGCAGAAGCGCCCAAACGGTTTGCACCGTGATCGGAGAAGTTCGCTTCACCCAATGCATACAATCCGGGAACGGTGGTCATGAGGTTGTAATCCACCCAGAGACCACCCATGGTGTAATGCACCGCCGGGTAAATCCGCATGGGCATTTCGTACGGATTTTCATCCGTGATCTTCGCGTACATGTCGAAGAGGTTGCCGTATTTTTCTTTCACCACTTCTTTACCTAATGCGATGATGCGCTCTTTCGATGCATTTGCCTCATTGGTTTTTGTGGCTTGCTGTTTTCCGTAACGCTCGATCGCTGCTGCGAAGTCGAGATACACCGCCATCTTCGAAGAGCCCACTCCGAATCCTGCGTCGCAACGCTCTTTCGCTGCACGTGATGCAACGTCGCGCGGTACAAGGTTTCCGAATGCAGGATAACGGCGTTCGAGGTAATAATCGCGCTCGTCTTCCGGAATTTCATTCGCTTTACGTTTGTCGTCTGCTTTTTTCGGAACCCAGATGCGGCCGTCGTTACGAAGTGATTCCGACATCAGCGTCAGCTTCGACTGGTGATCGCCGGTAACCGGAATGCAGGTAGGGTGAATTTGTGTGAAGCACGGATTTCCGAAGTACGCTCCTTTGCGGTGTGCTTTCCAGGCTGCGGTAACATTCGATCCCATGGCGTTTGTCGACAGGAAGAAAACGTTTCCGTAACCGCCTGTGCACAGCAATACTGCGTGACCGGAGTGACGCTCGAGTTTACCGGTGATGAGATCGCGTGCGATAATTCCTTTTGCTTTTCCATCGACGGTAACTACGTCGAGCATTTCATGACGGGTCAGCATCTCTACATTTCCGAGGCCAACCTGGCGCTGCAATGCAGAATAGGCTCCGAGCAAAAGCTGCTGACCGGTTTGTCCGGCTGCATAGAATGTACGTTGTACCTGTGTTCCTCCGAATGATCGGTTGCTGAGCAATCCGCCGTACTCGCGTGCAAACGGAACGCCTTGTGCTACGCACTGGTCAATGATGTTGGCGCTTACTTCCGCAAGACGATACACGTTGCCTTCGCGTGCGCGGTAATCGCCGCCTTTGATTGTATCGTAGAACAAACGGTAAACAGAGTCACCATCGTTCTGGTAATTTTTTGCTGCGTTAATTCCTCCTTGTGCTGCGATGGAGTGTGCACGACGGGCAGAATCCTGGAAGCAGAACACTTTCACTTTGTATCCCATTTCCGCAAGACTTGCAGCAGCAGCAGATCCGGCGAGACCAGAACCTACGATGATGATTTCGAGGCTGCGTTTGTTTGCAGGGTTTACGAGCGGCGCTGAAGATTTGTAACCGGACCACTTTTGTTCGAGTGGACCTTCGGGTATTTTAGAATCGAGTAACGACATAGTATGTGAGATTCCAAATTTCAAAAAAATCAAAAAATCAAAAGGCGTGAACCAAGATCATCTTTGAGTATTTGTCCATTTGTGTTTTGTCTTTTTTGATTTTTGAACTTTTATTATTTACACGAAGCGTTTACATATTCCAGTGCAGGAAATCTTTGCCCATCACTTTAGCCGCGTAAAAAATAATCGGGAAGGCCGCGAAACCTATTCCGAAAAGTATGGCCAGCCCCGTGCTCGCCATTTTCATGATCGGTGTGTATTTCTTGTTGTTCAATCCGAGTGACTGGAACGCAGAAGCAAATCCATGGCTGATGTGAAAAGCGAGAATGATCACCGAAACGAAATACAACGCGGCGTACAGCGGGTTACCCAATGCCGCTGCAACTTCTTCGGCGAGTGTGAGCTGTCCGTCCAGGCCAACCGTATTGGTTACGCGGTACGGAACAAAAAACTGCCAGAGGTGAACAACGATGAAAAACAGGATGAGGCTTCCGGTGATTCCCATGTTGCGGGAAATCCACGGTGATGTTTTGCTT
>DATHKF010000675.1:0-7923 GCA_035489505.1 Bacteroidia bacterium
TAAATGTGAAACGAAACTGAACCGGTCCCACTACGTTATTCAAAAACGCGAGATCGTATTCCGATTTCACCCATCCTCCACTCGATCCGGCCCAACCCGGTTGTCCGCTGGAATTCAGGAATGCGGTATTGTACCAGTTCACGCCGTTCGGATCGTTCGCTACGCCGAGCACCAGCCAGGTAAAACCGTCAGTCGTGTAATCCACACGCACTCCATCCCAGCCGCCTTCGGTGTTGAAGTTGTGCCAGAAACTCAGCGTGGCATTTGTGGTCGTGGAGAAATCGAATACCGGGGATCGCAAGCGACAGCCGGCATTGTAATCGTAAGGTAATGTGAGATTGATATCCCAGGCATTGGGCCCGGAATGTGTACCCGAAGTTGCTCCGTATGCAGGCATACCCAGTTCCCATTGCGATGCTACATTGACGGAAGTGTCTGTCCAGATATTCTGCGCGTCAAAATCATCGAAGAACGGAAACGTTATCGCGGCATGCGCTATGAACTGCTGGCAACCGGAGGCCGGCCACTGAGCGGTATTGGCTGCGGTTGATGCATCGACGGCTACAACGTAATAGCATACGGTATCTGAATCATTGGCCGCAGGAATCATTCCCTGCCAGATGTTACCGGAAACGTTTGTCATTGGTGTGCTGGTAAACGGACCGTTGTTCAGGTTGTACCAGAGTGTTGCACTTGCAATACCTGAACCATCGGTAATGGTGTCGTTCACGGTATAGGGCCCAAGGTTGTACACGTTACCCGCCCACAACGGTGGTCCCGGAGCAATTACCGGGGGATATAATTCCGACGGCGATGCCAATACAGTCAGGCTGTCAATCAACCATCCGTAGTTGGTATTGGCTCCGTTGGCGTTTGCGTCTTTGAGGGTGAACCTGATTTTTACCTGCGCGGCATTTGCAGCAAAAACTGAAATGTCGAACGTTTCATTGACCCACCAGAAGTTATTCGGAACGGCTGCATTCAAACCTGGCATCCAGAGCGAATACGCTGCTGAACTGAACTTGTTACCCAGCGAAGCATACGGTGCGGTTCCCAGGTATTCGGTTGCTGTAAGCAGGTTCCAGGTAACGCCATTGTCGTTGGAAACGTGAATACGCGCAATGTCAAAAAATTCGATCTTACAGATGTGATCGAAATTGAGCATCACGAATGAATTTCCAACAGTACTGAATGCCGTAGTGGTCAGGAACGATGAATCATTCACAGCAACGGTATTCCGGTAACTGGCCAAACCATTGCTCTGGAGTGTAAGATCCGATAGCCAGAGTGGATTTCCGGTAGCTACAACCGAGTCTGGCACTTCGAAGTTTTCATGGAAAACAACAGTCTGGGCGATGACGTTCGCAGACAAAGCAATCCCGCTAAGAAAGAGTGTAATTTTTTTCATGTGTTGCCGTGTACTTGTAAGTGACACAAAGATAGGCAAAAAGGACATTTTGGTAGACAAAATCCATGCGTTTGTCGGACTGTTTGATGGAAATTCACCGCGGAGACGCGGAGGCGCAGAGGCAGAATTAATCATGAGTAAGCAATGATCGCGGAGTGACACCTTACCCGATTTATCCACTCAATTTTACTCAACTCCGCGCCTCTGCGTCTCTGCGGTGAGATTTTGACCCGCATTAATCGTATTTTTGCCCTTCATTTTAACAGATTTATGCGCGCCAATGATCCTGCATTGCGTTCGTGGGTAGAAGTTCCCGCGAACAGCGATTTCCCAATACAAAACCTGCCTTTTGGCATATTCCGGACAAAAAACCGTGGTCCACGCGTAGGTGTGGCTATTGGAAACCACATTCTCGACCTTTCTGCGGTTGCTGAATTTGGTTACTTCGACGCGCTGCAGATCGACAAAAAAGTATTCAGTCAGCAAACACTCAACGCATTTATCGCTACGGGACAAAGCAACTGGAGAAAAGTGCGTGAACGCGTTTCAGAATTGCTCGAGGTGAAATCCAATTCGCTGCAAGGACAGGAATCGGCGAAAAAGGCCTGCCTCATCCCAATGAGCGAAGCAGAAATGCTTTTGCCGGTGAACATTCCGGATTACACCGATTTTTATTCCAGCATTGATCACGCCACGAACATGGGTAAAATGTTCCGCGACCCGGCGAATGCTTTGCTTCCCAACTGGAAACACATTCCGGTGGGTTATCACGGGCGTGCTTCGAGCATTTGCGTAACCGGAACTTCGTTTCATCGCCCGAAAGGACAAGTGAAACCGGCAGATGCAGAAATACCTTCGTTTGGTCCAACCAGATTGCTCGACTTCGAATTAGAAACTGCGTTTGTGATTGGAAAACCAACCGCACTCGGTGATTCTATATCTACTGCAGATGCCGATGATCACATTTTCGGAATGGTGTTGTTCAACGATTGGTCGGCGCGCGACATCCAGGCGTGGGAATATGTTCCGCTGGGCCCATTCCTCGCGAAGAATTTTTATTCGGTGATGTCTCCGTGGATTGTTACACTCGATGCACTTGAACCTTTTCGCGTGAAAGGTTACGACCAGGAACCGAAAGTGCTTCCGTATCTCGAATACAGCGGCGAAAAAAATATCGACATCCATCTTGAAGTAACCATTCAGCCCGGCGGCGCAGAAGAAACTGTTATTTCCCGTTCCAATTACAAGTACATGTACTGGACCATGGAACAGCAGCTCGCGCATCACACGGTGAATGGATGCAACATGAATATCGGTGATGTACTCGCATCGGGAACGATCTCCGGTCCGGACGAAGGATCATTCGGTTCGATGATGGAAATCACCTGGCGCGGAACAAAGCCCATCACAATGAGCGATGGATCAGAACGCAAATTCATCAACGACGGAGATACAGTGACCATCCGTGGCTACGCCGAAAAAAATGGTGTAAGGATCGGATTCGGACATTGCACATCAACAGTATTACCTGCCAAATAATTTATCATGAAGATTTTTCATTTCCTGTTTTCCATTTTCGTAATCACCGCGGTATCGTGTTCCAACGGCGAGCCGGATGATCTCAAAAATGATTCTTCCCTGACCGACTCGATGAGCGTTGTAGAAATTGAAACCGACAGCGGAAAACTTGTGATTACGAAAATTGTCGGACAAGATCTCGATGCGGCGGTGCTGTACGGGAAGGATGGAAAAATTGCCGGTCGCGGATTCCTTTTCAACGGCAGACCATCGGGCGCATGGATTCATTACGATGCGAATGGAAATATTATCAAGGCAGAACATTACTCCGACGGTGTGGTGAAATATAATCTTGACGTTACCGATTTTCAGACGGTGCGGATGAATTTCAAAGAAATGGGAATCAGCCTGGCTGTTCCGGCCAAATGGAAAGCCATCGAAACACCGAATCCGGCTAACCTGATTTCATACGAAAAAGAAGTTACCGAAGAAGGAATTCTCATCATGCCGAATTTCAACCTGGCCTGCGGAAAAATTGAACCCGGTCAAACACTGGAAATTCTGGCCGAGCAACAAATGAATATGCTGCATGAAGTTGTTGGCCGTGTGGAGACGGTTGACGAATCGTACGTTACTGTTGATTCATGCCGCGCCTTTCTTCGCTACGGAAAATACTACACGGAAAACAACATGGTTGGTTTCCTCGACGCCATCATCATCAAGGGAGACAAGGTGTGGGTGATCAGTTGTGCTGCACAAAACCGTGAACAGGCAGAATTTTTAAAATACCAGTCAGTTTTTGAAAACCTTGTGATGAGCATTCAGTTTCTTAACTGATTTATTCGTAAATTCAACATTCAATTGAGCCGGCAGCCAGATAGAAAATGAGTGAAAAAACGAAAGTCGCGGAAATTGACCTCGAAGAAGAGCGTAAGGAAATCCTGAAGCGTTACCGGAATCTTCTCAAGGCGTGTAAACGCAGGCTTGAAAAAGGCGACAAGCAAATCATCCGTAAAGCATTCGACGTAGCACTGGAAGCGCATAAAGACATGCGCCGCAAAACCGGTGAACCGTATATCTATCATCCCATTGCCGTAGCGCAAATCTGTGCAGAGGAAATTGGATTGGGTACCACTTCTGTGGTGTGTGCTTTGCTGCACGATACGGTTGAGGATACCGACATCAGTCTCGAAGACATCAAGGGAATGTTTGGCGAGAAAGAAGCCAAAATCATTGATGGTCTCACCAAGATTGCCGGTGTATTCGACCAGAAAACAAATTCGATCCAGGCGGAAAATTTCCGCAAGATGCTGCTCACGTTGTCGGACGATATTCGTGTGATCCTGATCAAGCTCGCCGACCGTTTGCACAACATGCGCACGCTTGAATCGATGAAGCGCGACAAGCAGTTGAAGATCGCTTCTGAAACATTGTTCCTGTACGCGCCCCTCGCCCACCGTTTGGGCCTGAATGCAATCAAAACGGAACTCGAAGATCTCGGGTTGAAATACACCGAGACACTGGAATACCAGGACATCGAAGACAAGCTGAAAGAAACGGAACCGGAACGCAAACGTTTCATCAACAAGTTCATCATACCGATCAAAGAGATTCTCGAAGAGCAGGGAATTACGGCACGACTTTACGGAAGACCGAAATCCATTTTTTCGATTTACAACAAAGTAAAATTCAAAGGCGTTCCGTTCGAAGAGATCTACGACATCTTCGCGATCCGGATCATCATTGATACTCCATTCGAAAAAGAAAAAGCGGATTGCTGGAGAGTGTATTCCATTGTTACGGATTTCTACCATCCAAACCCGGACCGTTTGCGCGACTGGATTTCGACACCGAAAACAAACGGGTACGAATCGCTGCACACGACTGTGATGGGCCCTGAAGGAAAATGGGTGGAGGTGCAGATCCGTACGGAACGTATGGAAGAACTGGCGGAGAAAGGTTACGCCGCTCATTGGAAATACAAGGATAACGGTGAGATGGAAAAGGAGAGCCAGCTGGACGAATGGCTCCGTAAAATCCGCGAGATACTCGATAGCCCGGAAGACAACGCGCTCGATTTCATTGACGATTTTAAACTGAATCTTTTCGCGGAAGAAATTTTCGCGTTCACACCGAAAGGTGATATGCGCACGCTTCCGTTTGGCGCAACGGCATTGGATTTTGCATTTGAGATCCACACCAAAATTGGTGAACGCTGCATTGGGGCGAAAGTGAATCACAAACTCGTTCCGTTGAGTCACCAGCTGAAAAGCGGCGACCAGGTAGAGATTCTCACGTCTTCGAAGCAAAATCCGAAGGAAGACTGGTTGACATATGTAATCACTGCGCGTGCGAAATCGAAAATTAAAAATGCGCTCAAGGAAGAACGCCGGAAAGTTTCTGAAGAAGGACGTGAAATCCTGGAACGGAAATTTACCCATGCCAAGCTGGAATTTACGGTTCAGAATATCAACGACTTTCAGAATTTTCTCAAACTTCCGAGTGCGCAGGAGTTGTTCTTCCGCGTTGCGCGAAATGTGATCAGCGTCAAACACATCAAGACGTGGATCAAGGAGAAAGACAAGCCGGTGAAGAAAGGCCGCTCTGAACCAACGCTTGAACAGATGGTGAAAGAAGTCCGCGGTAAAAAAGCAACGGACGATACGCTGATCATCGGCGACAACCTCACCAAGATCGAATACAAACTTTCTCCGTGCTGCAACCCGATTGCCGGCGACGACGTTTTCGGATTCATTACGATCAACGAAGGAATAAAGATCCATCGTGTGAATTGTCCGAATGCGGTGCAGATGATGTCGAACTACGCGTACCGCATTGTAAAAGCGCGCTGGACCAACCAGGAGCAAATCTCATTCCTCTCGGGCATCCGTATCCAGGGAATTGATGAAGTTGGACTGGTGAATAACATCACGAAAATTATTTCCAGTGAATTGAGCGTAAACATGCGCTCGCTGAGTTTTGATACGCAGGACGGCACATTCGAAGGAAATATTATGCTGTTTGTACACGATACGCAGCACCTCACTGAATTGATGAAAAAACTGCGAAAAGTGAATGGTGTAATTGCTGTTTCGCGGATCAATCCCAATTAGGTTTAAAAGATGCCACGAAGGCACCAAGCCCCTAAGCCACACTAAGAAACTATTGCCTTTCAATAACTTCGTGTAGCTTAGGGCCTTTGAGTCTTAGTGGCAGTGATGGAATCCACCTTCCAAAGGAATTGAGTACATTTACACTTTCCCTCAATCGAAAAATGGCTGAGAATAACATCAGGGAAACAGTGCGGGTCCTTTTCTCCGAACACCTCGGGAAGAAAGGTCACCGGAAAACACCCGAAAGATTCGCGATACTGGACGAGATTTATATCCAGGGCGGACATTTCGACATCGAATCCCTGTACGTTCACATGAAGAATAAAAAGTACCGTGTAAGCCGCGCTACTTTGTACAACACCATTGAACTTTTACTCGAATGTGGCTTGGTGACCAAACACCAGTTTGGAAAAAACCAGGCGCAATTCGAACGTGCGTATGCGTACAAGCAACACGATCACCTGATTTGCCAGGACTGTTCGTACGTGCTCGAATTCTGCGATCCCCGAATCCAGCAGATCAAAAAAACTACCGAAGAATTTCTTCACTTCAACATTACCAATCACGCGCTGAATTTTTTTGGTCGCTGCACCAAACTGGCCGAGAGTGGAAAATGTGAACACATGCAACAGACCCTAAAACGAAAATCATGAGTTTTACATTCAACTTAAAACAGAAATCGCCAGCGATGGTGATTGCGCTTTACGGCGAACTGGTTGATCGTGATGAATGCCGTGAATTGACGCAGCTTTTACAAACCGCCTGTGATGAAGGCGCCGCAAACATCATTTTTGATTTGTCGGACCTGCGCATCATGAACAGTACCGGATTGAATATCCTCATAAACTCACTCACCCTTGCACGGAAATCCGGCGGTGAAGTGCTGATCTGTGGTGTATCTAAAAAAATCAATGAATTATTTATCATAACCAAACTGAATACGATTTTCCAGGTGTTTGACACGGAAGAAGAAGCGTTGGCGGCCTTCGTCCTTCGACCGGCCCAGGATGCGGAGACTGATAAGTAATTGCCCTATCCCGATACGCCCCGCGAAAAGCGGGGCTACCCGATATGACAATTACGCAAAAAGAAAATTAAAATAATGAAAGCTGCCTCTGTCACACCTCGGAGGAGCCTGTCCCGACGAATGGAGGGACTCGGTCTGACAAGTCGGCATTAACAAGAATCAGAATAATGAAAGCAGATGTTCTTTTAGGATTACAATGGGGTGATGAAGGAAAAGGGAAAATCGTGGATGTGTTTACTCCGCGGTACGACATTATCGCACGTTTCCAGGGTGGCCCGAATGCCGGTCACACGCTTGAGTTCAACGGAATCAAACACGTTTTGCGCACGATTCCTTCCGGAATTTTTCGTGAACATTCGATCAATATCATTGGCAACGGAGTCGTAATTGACCCGGTTGTAGTGATTGGTGAAATCGAAGCGCTCATCAAAATGGGCGTGGATGTAAAATCGAAATTGCTGTTTGCAAAAAAAGCACATCTCATTTTACCTACGCACCGTTTGCTCGATGCAGCTTCGGAAGCATCAAAAGGCAATGAGAAAATCGGATCCACGCTGAAAGGAATTGGTCCTACGTACATGGACAAAACCGGCAGGAACGGACTCCGCCTGGGTGATATTACACTTCCGAACTTCAAAGAAAAATACAACGCGCTTGTTGAAAAACACAAGCAGCTGCTCAGTCACCACAACTTCAAGTACAACCTCGAGGAAATGGAACCGGAATGGTTTGAAGCGATTGAGCACCTGAAAACATTCCAGCAGATCGATAGCGAGCACTACATCAACGAAGCGCTGCAGCAGAAAAAAACGATCCTCGCCGAAGGCGCGCAAGGTTCGCTGCTGGATATTGATTTC
>DATHKF010000676.1:0-4681 GCA_035489505.1 Bacteroidia bacterium
AATGGCTCACCATCAATTACAGGGCGGCCCACGCGGCTTTTGATTCAGCTGCTGTTGGCACCGAAGGATATGCAGCATGGAGCTCAGCTCCTCAACTCGGTGGACTGCGGATCATCTTCGACATGCCCGGTGTGCTGATCAACATATTGATCACCTGGCTCGTTTTCATTGGGACGCGCGAGTCGAGAAACATCAGCAATGTGATGGTCATCATTAAACTAGCCGTGGTTGTTCTCGTGATCATCGTAGGTTTCTTCTACATTGACATCGAAAACTGGACACCCTTTATGCCAAACGGTTTTGGAGGAGTTATGGCTGGTGTCTCCGCTGTGTTCTTCGCCTACATAGGTTTCGACGCAGTGTCTACACTTGCAGAAGAAGCCAAGAACCCGCAGCGCGATTTACCGCGTGGAATGATCTACTCACTTGTGATCTGTACCATCGCTTACATTCTTCTCGCACTGGTGTTAACCGGAATGGTTTCTTACCAGCAACTCGGGGTTTCAGATCCGCTTGCAGAAATTTTTGCGCTGAAAGGCGTTAAGTGGATGTTGTACATTGTTTCCGTTGCTGCTGTAGTGGCTATGACCAGCGTGATGCTTGTTTTCCAGATGGGGCAACCGCGGATATGGATGACCATGAGCCGCGACGGATTACTCCCGAAACGATTCTCAAAGATTCACCCGAAATACAAGACACCTGGGTTTGCTACCATCATCACCGGGCTTGTAGTTGGTCTACCGATGTTCTTCACGGATGAAAACTTCATTCTCGATTTCACCAGCATCGGAACACTGTTCGCATTCGTACTCGTCTGCGGTGGTGTGTTGATGCTGCCTTCACAGAAACCAGGTGATCCAGGCTCAGAACCAACCAAAGGAAAATTCCGTTTGCCGTACATCAATGCGAAATATATTTTTCCGGCAATCATTATTGCGACTTTCACCTTCCTGGCTATCCAGATTCCTGAATTTTTCAAGGAAACATTCAATATTACTGCGGACAACGCGTCGCACACGATTCCGATGATCTGCTTCTTCGTGATCACATTAGTCATGACTGTGCTGTCTTTCGTGAAAAGTCTTTCGTTGATTCCCGTGCTGGGCCTTGTATCCTGCTGCTACCTGCTCACCGGTATGGCCGGATCAAACTGGCTCTGGTTCTTCATCTGGTTCGCAATCGGTCTCGTTGTTTATTTCCTCTACGGACGTAATCACAGTTTGCTCGCAAAGAAATAACATGAAGATTTTCAGCGTCGACGCAGACATACGCAAAGCATCTACGATTGATTCGGAGTTCTACAACTCGGAAGAAGTCTATCATGCGTCGAAAGAAAAAATCTTCTCGCGTACCTGGCAATTTGCCGGTGATACCGACCAGGTCCGTTTAAGCGGACAACTTGTTCCGCATACGGTACTTCCGGGTTTTCTCGACGAGCCCGTATTGTTTGTCCGCGACAAAGACGATAAACTTTCGTGTCTTTCGAATGTCTGCACGCACCGCGGAAATATTCTCGTTGAACATTCCTGCCAGGAAAACCATATCCGTTGCCGGTACCACGGGCGGCGTTTCGATCTCTCGGGCAAATTCAAACAGATGCCTGAATTTGAAGGTGTAGAGAATTTTCCTTCTGAAAAAGATGACCTTCCACGCGTTCCGTTCGGACTTTGGGAAAAACTGATTTTTACTTCCGTGAATCCGGTAATGAACCTCGGCGAATTGCTCGGTGATATGCAAAAACGCGTTTCGTTCATTCCGTTGAACGAACATAAGCTGGAACCGGTGCGCTCGCGCGATTATCTCGTGAAAGCAAACTGGGCCTTGTACTGTGAAAATTACCTCGAAGGATTTCACATTCCGTTTGTGCACGCCGATCTCAACGCAGCGATTGATTACGGATCATACACCACCGAACTTTACCGGTATTCCAGTCTTCAGCTGGCTTTGTCGCGAAGCGCAGACGATGTTTTTGATTTTCCCAAAGACCATTCCGATTACGGCAAAGCGGTTTCGGCGTATTACTACTGGGTGTTCCCGAACATGATGTTCAATTTTTATCCGTGGGGATTATCGCTGAACATCATCAAACCGATGGGAACAAACCTGACGAAAGTTTCTTTTCTCACTTACGTGTACGATGAAAGTAAACTCGACCAGGGAGCCGGTGCCATGCTCGATAAAGTGGAACGTGAAGACGAAGCCATTGTAGAAAATGTACAGAAAGGAATCCGTTCGCGTTTTTACGACATCGGAAGATATTCACCCACACGGGAAACAGGAACACATCATTTTCACAGGTTGCTCTGTGAATTCATGAATAAATAATTTATCAGATGATCGCATTCATTACAGGTGCAAGTGCAGGATTTGGAAAAGCAACGGCGGAGTTATTTGCTTCTAACGGGTGGAACATTATTATTACCGGCAGAAGAAAAACGCGTCTCGAAATGCTCGAACGCCAGTTGAAAGAGAAACACGGCGTTGAAGTCCTTCCGCTGGTGTTTGATGTGCGCAATCACGACGAAGTAAAAAAGGCGATTGATTCGCTTCCTGAAAAATGGAGAGCCATTGATTTGCTCGTGAACAATGCCGGCCTTGCAGCGGGTCTCGGGCCCATACAGGACGGTTTGCTGAGCGATTGGGAAGACATGATCGACACAAACGTGAAAGGCCTGCTCTATATGACGCGTAACATTGCACCCCTGATGGTTAAAAACGGTAAAGGGCACATCGTGAATATCGGTTCCATTGCCGGAAAAGAAGTGTATGCCAATGGGAACGTGTATTGCGCAACCAAACACGCCGTGGATGCGCTGACCAAGGCAACACGCATTGATCTTGTGCAGCACGGAATACGGGTCACACAAATTGCGCCCGGCATGGCGGAAACGGAATTTTCTATTGTCCGTTTCAAGGGCGACGAAGAAAAAGCGAAGAGCGTGTACAAAGGCTTGCAGGCACTCACTGCGAACGACATTGCAGAAACGATCTGGTGGGTGGCTAGCCGTCCGGCACACGTGAACATCAATGATATTGTAATCATGCCAACGGCGCAGGCGAATTCAACGACAACGATCCGCAAATCCTGAGATGAACTTAGCTAAACAGATTGTTTATTTTGCCACCAAGGCACTAAGTCGCGAAGCAGCACGAAGTAAAATGCTGTTGTTTGCGTCGCTCGCAACTTTGCTCGTTTCGTGCGGCAGTGACAAAAAGCAGATCGCTGATTTCATTGTGACCAACGCGAAAGTCTACACGGTCGATCCTTCGTTTACCGTACTGGAAAGTTTTGCGGTGAAAGACGATAAGATTATTGCCGTTGGAACCAACGCGAGCATTGCGGCCACGTATTCGAGCGACAGCATTGTAAACATGCAGGGAAAAATAATCCTGCCGGGACTGATCGACGCGCATTGCCATTTTTACGGGTATGCGAAAGGATTGCGCGAGTGCAATCTGGTTGGCACCAAATCATTCGAAGAAGTGATTGCCCGCGTGAAGGAATTTTCGAAAACGAACAAGCGCACCTGGATCATCGGGCGCGGTTGGGACCAGAACGATTGGGTCATCAAAGTGTACCCGGACCGTAAAATGCTCGACAGTCTTTTTCCGAATACACCGGTTGTGCTGAAACGGATTGATGGTCACGCGGCGCTCGTGAATACAGCAGCCATGAGGGCAGCCGGCATCACCGATTCAACAAAAATTTCCGGTGGAGAAATTCTTCGCGAACTGATTCCTCTTCCCGGGCGACGCAACAGTGAATTAAAAATGTTTGGCCCGGCAACGGGAATTCTCATCGACAATGCCGTAGACCTCGTTGATCGCGTTGTTCCGCCGATGGATGAGAAACAAATCCGCGAGTGCGTACTTGAAGCGCAGAATAATTGTTTTGCAGTTGGGCTCACCACGCTCGATGATGCTGGACTCATGAAAGAAGACATCGACGTGCTTTCTTCCATGGAAACATCGGGTGAACTCAACATGCGCCTGTACATCATGCTCAGCGACAGTTCTCCGAATTACGCTTACTACCTCACCAAAGGGCCAACGAAAACGCCGCACATCAATGTGCGTTCATTCAAGTTCTATGGTGATGGCGCGCTGGGTTCGCGCGGCGCCATGCTCCTGCAGCCTTACAGCGACATGCCCGGTCACCGTGGATTTTTGCTGAGAAGCCCTGAACATTACAAAGAAAAATTTGCGCTGTTGCAATCCAAAGGCTTCCAGGTGTGCACACACTGTATTGGTGATTCAGCAAACCGTTTGATCCTTCGCATGTACGGCGAACTTCTCCCGGAAGGAAACGATTCGCGCTGGAGAATTGAACACGCGCAGGTGGTACATCCTGCTGACCGCGCGTATTTCAAAAAGTATGCGATCATTCCATCGGTGCAACCGACGCATGCAACGTCGGACATGTACTGGGTAGAAAAACGTCTCGGTGAAACGCGCCTGCCTGGTGCTTACGCGTACAAATCATTGCTCGATGAATGCGGAATTCTCGCACTCGGAACGGATTTCCCGGTAGAAAATATTAGTCCATGGAACACGATGTACGCAGCCGTTGCGCGCAAAGACCTCAAAGGATTTCCCGACGGTGGATTCATGCCCAACGAAATCCTTGAACGCAAACAAGCGATTTTCGGAATGACCTCATGGGCCGCTTTTTCCAATTTCG
>DATHKF010000677.1:0-2175 GCA_035489505.1 Bacteroidia bacterium
GACGTTGGATTTCTTTATCCGAAAAGAAAACAGCCCAACGTGATGAGGCCGGCAATAATCAATAGCAGGGCAAGTGCTGTCAGAAACAGGAATGCCAGCAATTTTGCCAGCAGGTAATGCCGCTCGTCATCCCGATTATACATCGAAAAACAGTTTTAGGGTTTTCATTTCCGACAAGAACAATCCCCGTGCACAGATAACTCTGGGCGTGGTGATGCTAACGGAGGATGCGGTGGGAGTGGGTTACCTCAATCAACTCATTTCTTCTCTTCTGTTATATACACGCGAAAGAAGAAATAAACGTTGGGTACATGAAAGAAATTGATGCCCCTGTTGATAGGAAAAACTGTTTATCAAATCAAAGCGTTGTTTTTTTTGCCGCAGATTGCGCAGATTCTCACAAATCTAAATCTGCTTGAATGTGTGTCAAAAATTTCAAAGTAACCCACCATCATAAATCCCGTGTGTGATAAACGGAAACGAAGTTTTCTACGAAACAATGCCCGGGAAATTATTGGCGGTGCTGCCGCGTAACGCTCGACGAAAGCTTATTGCCGGCCCTGTACAAAAGGATCAAAGCAACAGCATTGCCGATCAATCCGCCAAACACGAATAAGTTATAAGCGGTGCTTTTATCGTTGTAGTCGTGCGCCAGGTTCAGCAGCACAAACGCGACCACGAAAATAACCAGCGAAATAATAATCACGACCACGAGGCGCTTCAGCGCCAGGCCGGCTTCAACAATATATGCCGGGTTAATCACAAGCGGGTTATTGAATTCTTCTGTCGCTTTTAATTCGTCCAGTCGTTTTTGGATATTGACGCGGTTATTGTTCAGCAGCTTCGCATCCGAAGAAAGGATTTCTCCCAGGAGCACTTTTTCTTTTTCCTCCAGCTGGAGCGCAGACAGGTATGTGATCAATGCATCGAACCAGGATTTGTCTATCGGGCTAAGTCCCGACTTGTGACCGTAGAGTTGTTCCAGCAATTCGTGCACGTTTTTCCTGCTGTAGAACTTGTCGTATTGATTCATAGCGTCCAATAAAATTGTTGCAGCAAGCTACAATTTTATTCCCGGGGAAAGAGGCGCAGAGTAGCTGAATGGAAACGGTTGAAACCGTTGAACAATTGTGCTGGTTCCATTGCCGGGGGCTTAAGCCCCCGGCAATGGGCAGCGAGTGTTCACTCAACCGCTTAAGCGGTTTTCAGAAGCAATTTGGAGCTCAAACTGAAATACTACCAGCATTTGTATTCTGTTTTACGCTCAGATCTCATCGGTAAAGATCAGGTCATCGTCTTCCAGCCATTTGTTGATGGATTGTTTATTGTAAATGGTTTTATCATTCACAATCAACTGCAACCCTTTCAGCTTCCATCCACCAAAAATTCCATCGCTGGATTTTTTGATCGTGATCGTTTTCAGTTCACTTACCTGGATTCCCGTTTTAGGGTCAAGCACGAAAGTATTCGTATCACCGCGTTCGAAATCGTTTCCGTCACCATTCAGGTCCCAGCTGTGTCCGGCCATTTTTAATGTTACATCACCGTCCGTACCGGCGTATGCAACATCGGCCGTGGTTACTTTGAGTTTGATCCTGTTTACCATGGTGTTTTCCAAAGCGCAACCCAGGAACCAGAGTTTGTCGTCGTCGAGCCACTGGTTTGGACTCTTATCGCAAATGACCTCGCCCTGGTGAAATACCCGGAAGCGCTTGAGTTTCCATCCACCAGCACCACTGTCTGGATTTTTGCGGATAAGAATTCTGCGGATGGATTCACTGCTCAGGTTGCCACCGTCCCAGATGGCATGCCCTTCGCGGTTACCGCTTTCCCTGTCGTCGTGGTTGGGTACGTCCAATTCAAACTTCCGGTTGCCGATATCCAGCCAGACCTTATTGTCGGTGCCCGCCCATGTTTCATCTGCGGTAAACAACTCTATAAAAATGTCGGACCAGCCTATTTGTGCACGTGTATACTGACACATATACGGTTCATTGGAGGTCATAATACAATGCTGCGAAGGTTCTGCACAGTCGTCGCAATTGCCGTTCGGAATATTATCACAGCCGTGTTCTCCGCCGCAACTGTCGCAGGGCGTTCCATTGCCCGTGTATTCATCAGCGGCGCCGAACTGGTGACACATTTCGTGTGCAGTAATCAGGTTCAGATCGTCCT
>DATHKF010000678.1:0-8178 GCA_035489505.1 Bacteroidia bacterium
CCCGGGAAAAGTTTTTATACGTCACCGGGTAGTTTTTGATGTCGTACCCCATCGACTTATAAAAACTGGTCATCGGAACCGGGATGAAGTGAACATTGACGCTCACATCACGATCGAAAATTTTCTGCACAATCAGGTCGCGCTGTTCTTCTGAAATTCCTTTGATGCGCAACGGGTACAGGTGGCAGGACGAAAATGAATCGGCCGTGCGGATCGTTGGAAGCTCTGCCCACGAGTACGCAGACAATGTCCAGTTGTACTGGTCCACAATTTTTTCGCGTTTCACCAGCGTGTCTTCGTCGTAGCGCGCGAGTTCAACCAGACCCATCGACGCTACAATGTCTGTCATGTTACATTTATACCCGGCTTCCACGATGTCGTATTTCCAATTGCCACGGACAGTTTTCGCCAGCGCGTCTTTGTCTTGGCCATGCAAAATAGACACGCAAAGCTTCGCGTAAATTTCCTGGTTATCAAAAGGCTCAGGGAGATTGAGTGCAATAGCGCCACCTTCTGCGGTAGTCAGGTTTTTTACGGCGTGAAACGAAAAAACAGAAATGTCGGTAAGACTTCCTGCTTTGTTTCCCTTGTAAATTCCGCCAATGGAATGTGCCGCATCGGACAACACGAGAATACGTCCCAGTTTTTTTTGATTTTCTGTTTCCGCGATAAAAACCGGGCGTGCTTCAACAGCGATCGAATTTATCGCTTCGTAATCACAAGGCCAGCCACCAAAATCTACCGGCATGATCACTTTGGTGCGTGGTGTAATGGCCTTGATGATCTCTGCAGGATCAATATTGAAATCGCTCGCGTTCACGTCCACAAAAACGGGAGTAGCCCCGCAATGCACCACAACGTTCGCCGTTGCAGCATACGTATACGCCGGGAGAATCACTTCATCTCCGGGTTGTACACCAAACCAGCGCAACATCACTTCGAGTCCGGCCGTAGCTGAATTCACACAAACCGTGGCTTTGTTGCCTGCGTACTTCGTGAGTTCTTTTTCGAAACGTTTTGTTTTCGGGCCCGTGGTGATCCACCCGGACCTTAACGTGTCAGTAACCTCGTCAATAATTTTCTGATCAATTCGCGGGGGTGAGAAAGGGATCATTGTGATTTACGATTTAGGGGACAGCACTTTTTTATCGGCTGCAAACAAAATTAACGAATAAAAGAAACCCATAAACAAGGTTCCGGCCTGTACCTGGAGCATGGATTCGGGAATGAAATTGAAAACGAGAAGCATTGTGAACAATGCAAGAAATCCGAATCTCGTCCGCACGGCCACCACAAAAGCGGCAAGAAAAATTCCTGCCAGCAGAATTATTCCGGGCAGTCCTAACGCGATGCCGGTCTGGAAGAACTGGCTGTGCGCATTGAGCCGTTTGTCCTTTGCACCAGTCATTCCATTGGCCTCGTATTTTTTCATGAGTTCATCCTGCACATCGCCCGGACCAACGCCCGTGAATGGGTGTTCCGAAATCAACTCGAGATCAGCCTGCCAGATCAGCAAACGGACGCGATTACTTTCCACGTCCGCAGGATTGATCGGTGCATCGGAAGAAATTACCTGGGTCATTACTTCCAGCCGCGACTGAAGCACAGGAAATACTTTCAGCGCAATGAAAAATGCAGCAACAAGAACAATCAAAGAAATTCCTGCCACCACATAGCGCCTGAAACGAACAACAGCATACCCGATATAAAACAGGAATACAACCACCAGCGAGATGATGCCTGTTTTGGACGCCAACATGAAAACCATCAGCGAGAAAAACAAAATGAAGGCTGCACCGATTATTTTTTTCGTCACCGGGACCTTCCGCAGTAGAATGCCGTGAAAACAAATCATGATACCGACAACGTAATAAAGTGATAAGTAGCTCGGATGCATAATGCGGTCGGCAAAATCCTGGTAACTCCATTTGCCGATTCCCTGCGATGCGAAATATATTGCACGAG
The DNA here is from genome assembly GCA_035489505.1 of Bacteroidia bacterium. GTDB lineage: Bacteria > Bacteroidota > Bacteroidia > Palsa-965 > Palsa-965. The sequence goes on from DATHKF010000678.1 coordinate 1,966, forward strand.
CCAGCATGAACATGCCCACCAAAATCAATCCCGCCAAAAATGCCTGCAGCACTCTTTTTGTTTTGATCTCGTCGAGCCGGGTTGCAGCAAAAATGATTGGAAAAATAAATATGCCAAGTTTCACCATCAGGTTCGTTGCCGCTTCCGATTTGTTCGCTGACCAGAAATACCCGGCAACATGAAGAACAGCAAATGCGATCCACAACCAGATCATTGGGGCGTTGCGGATATTGATCCATTTCTCCTTCCAGTTAAAACTCATCAGCCAGAAAACAGCGAGGAACGTGCCGCACGGAGCCACGAGGAAATTCCACGGCAACAGGAAAGCACAAAGCAGCATCATTGCCAGTACAGCCTTATCCATAAAGTTTACGTAGGCCTTCATCTATCTGCTTGTTGAACTGTGTTTCTCCTGCGGTTTCATTCCTAAAAGAATGAAACGGACCATTCCCCGGATGTACCCGAATCCATATCCAAGGTGCAGCAGCATGAATGCGAATACCACTCCCGGGATTTCGCCGATGCGTCCTTTTTGCGCCAGCGCAGCTGTAAACGCAGCTGCGAGGTACAGAAAAAATATTCCGCACCACACGATCCAGTAAAAAGGAACAAAAGGAATAGCTACCGCAGTCATCATGAAAAGGACGAACAACGGAGGCACAAGTTGCCTGTATGACGTTACAGCTTTGTGTTTTCGGTTCACATAGACCTTCCAGAACCCGTACTGGTAATACTGGCGGAGCAATTTTCCGAATGCGGCACGCACATAATATTTTGCGCGTATCGCAGGATCAAGAAGTATTTTGAATCCGTTTTTTGTGACGCGGTAATTAAACTCGTCGTCCTGGTTTCTCGTCAGTTCTTCATCGAAGTAACCCGCCTTTTCAAAAACTTCTTTCCGATAGGCGCCAAATGCAACGGTGTCTACGTATCCCGATTTCGCGCCCGTCCTGAAATGTGCGTTTCCCACACCGAAAGAAGAAGACATGGCCTTGCCGATCATTTCGGATGTTGAATCTTCATTGACATTCTGAAGAATTCCTCCGACACAACCTACAGATGGATCGTTCTTCAGATTTTCAACGCAGAGGCGTATGTAATCCGGTGCAATTTCCGCGTGAGCGCCCAGGATAATGTGCACGTTGCAATCAACCGCGTATTTTATTCCAAGGTTGAGCGCGTATGGAGTCGTTTGCTGTTCATTGCGTAAAAGTTCGACGCGCGGATCTGATTTCGAAATTTGCTGCACAATTTCAACAGTGCCGTCTGTACTTTTTCCGTCGCAGACCAGGATACGTAGCAAACCCGCCGGATAATCCGAATGCAAAACCGACCGGACACATTTTTCAATGTATGCCCGCTCGTTCCTGCAAGGAATTACTACCGCGACTTTGTTCATGCACGTTGTTCAAGTTCGGCCATTGCATTTCCGAATGTAACACACTTGATGCTGCGTTGCTCCAGGTACTCCACCAGCCAGGTGTACCAGTTCATCCACGTAGAAAAACGGGATGAAAAATAACGATCGTGAAAATCTATACTGAGATAATCCAGGTGCTTGGCTTCGGCTTCATCGATAATGCGGATGGTAGCCTCGCGCGCCTGTTCGAGCGTTCTTGATTGCCATGATTTTCCGTTCTCCATGATCCAGCTGTCCATGACCTGGATCGGAAATTCCCACATGTTTCCAACCTTGTACGGATTTTTCATCTCCGAAACAGAACTGTCGTAAGTAAAACTGGCTTCGTTCATGTTGCTCAGTGTATTTTCATTCATGCGCACATAATGCATGCGTACACCGAAAGACTGCAGACCGGAAATTTCTGCAAACAGTTTTTGTTCGTGTGCAATCACTTCTTTGTTTTCGAAACGGATGCCGTGAAGACCGAGTTCGCAGGAAGATTCCTGGAGTTGCCGGATGATCACTGTTGCCGCTTCCAGCGAATAATTAAGCCCGGTTCCTTTTTCAACACCAATAAAAAATGAACTCGTTATTCCTGCTGCGCGATTGAACGCAACAAGTTCCTGCAGGTTGTTCCATTTGTTTCCGAACAATTCGCCCCACCGGCCAAAGTATTCGCCCCCGCTTATTTTTCCCGACAACCACTCAATCTGCGAACGAACCATGAATTTCGGAACAATGAGGTCCCTGAAAATATGTTCTCCTGCAGTGATGTGATCGATATCGTGGGAAATAATGGCTTTCATCTAGAACTGTTCCCGTTTGATAAACTTCAACACCATTTCCAACGGCAGCCATGCTTTATTGACCGTGTAGTATGGAACCTGCACCGGTCCGAACCCGCGGAAATAACGCTCCACTTCCGGCAGCATACTTCCTTCAAAATCGAAAATTTTCAGATTCATCTGCTTCGCGTGCAGGATACAATTCCACACGCATATGATTCCCGCTCCGCCGTGTTTGCTCTCCGGATCATAACCGCTGAGAATATAATTCGCAGAATCTTTGTCGTGAATGCAAAATGCCGCAGCCACCGGAACTTCTTTGTCGTAAGCCGCAAATGCGAAACTATTTTTCGACGATGCAAATTTTCCAAGGATCGAATCCAACATGGTTTCGTCAATGCCGGTATTTTTACGATCAAACGTTTTCAGGACCAGTTTTTTGATCACCTGCATGTTCGTTTCAGGACGACAAACCAAACCATCCTTCACTGCTTTCTTGAGCAGGTTGCGGTGTTCGGCAGACATACGGTCCTCGAGTTCGCTTTGCGCAAGTGTAAGGTCGGTGTGATAGGTGTAATGCGGAACAACTTTGAACTTCTTCCACGTGAGCGGTTGCATATCCGTTGCCCACGTTGGAAATGCACAACTCACAACACCTCCCCTACCCATCGCATCAAGATGTTCGGCCACTGCAGCAATTATTTTTTTAGTCTCCGACATGGCCTTCGACGCGTTTTTGCTTTTGGCATCCACAGCGAGACCGATGTGCGGTGTAAATGGTGGATTCATAATAAAACTGAATCCGCCTTTCCTTTGCCGGTACACGTGAAATGTTCCGACCATATTGTCGCCATTGAAAATTCCGTAGAGCGCGAGTTTGGGTCCGTACAGGGCCAACCAATCGGGATCATTGAAGACCGTACCGCATCGCAATGCGAAGTCTGCATATTCTTTGCTGCTCCTGTCGATCAGTTTAATTTCCACGTGTCAGTTCTTGATATGCATGAATCAATGTTTCACTTTCTTTCTGCCAGCTGTATTTTCCGAACGCCGATCGTTTTCCTTCTTCTCCCATCTGCAAGCGCAACTTTTCATCGGTACTTAACCGATCAATTGCTTTGCGAATTTCATTTTCATCCAAAGGATTCACAAAAATAACTCCTTCATTGAAATTCGCCTTCCAATACGGAAAATCAGACATAATGAGCGGAATGCCACTAGCCATATATTCGAATGCTTTCACCGGGAGACTTTTCAGGTAATTCTCCTCCGGGTACAGCAAAGCGATTCCAATATCTGCATCCGCGTAATAGTCAAACACCTGGTCGGGCGAAACACTGCCGGCGTAGTGTGTGTACATCCATCCCGGTTCAGATTCACATTCACTCCGGTAGTCATCATCGTTCCACTTACCAAGCAACGTTAAGGTAATCCTTCCTTCGAGCTGGGCGATGGCACGTATGGTTTCTTTAATTCCACGTATGCGGCTCAAACCTCCCGCATAAATGGCCTGGAGTTTTGTTCTGCCCGAGCGGTCCACGCTTTTCGCGAGGCTGAGTATCGGAAAATTGCGGACAAGCACACGCTTCTTCAGCGGAAAACGATCCGTAATTTCAGGTGTAACCGAAACAACGCGGTGACAGAACAATACAAACCACCATTCGTAAAGTGAATACATGGATGAAACAATCCGCCGTATCCACAACGCGCCAACCCATTTCTTGCTGAGGATCTGCCGCGGTACATCTTCGTGCGAATCAAAAATTACTTTCTTGCCAAAAAACCGAAACCAAAAAGCAAGCCGGAGTAATTCCGGATCGTGAAAATGAAAAACCGTTGAGCCTGTCTTTAAAGCATGGAAGTACGCGGACCACACGCCGAAATACATCCTGCTGAAACGGCCTTTTCTCCTTTTCAGCGGTACGATGTGCACCCCGCTTTTGATTTCTTTTTTCTCCGATTGCACAACATAGTATACCTCGTAACCCGCTTCCGCGAGAGAAACACATTCCTTGAGGAAAATACGATCGTCATCCGCTTCATGAGCGGTTGAAATATGACAAACTTTTATTTTCCTCGTTTCACTCATGCGTCGCTTCGGGAAATTACTTCGTTGTAGACTGCTATTTGTTTTTTCACAACAACGGAAGAATGAAAATTGGCAGTGACAAATTCTCCCAACCGCTGAGCCGCTTCCGTGGCTTCAACGTAATTATTTTTCACGTGGAGTATAGACTTCCTGATCGCTTCCACGTCGCGGGGAAGAATGGTATATCCCCTGTCGGTGCCAAGTATTTCAGGAATGCCTCCAACGTTTGTTGCAATCACCGGTAAGTTCATCTGTCCTGCTTCTTTGATCACACCCGGAATTCCTTCGTTGTGTGATGGAAGTACTAAAACATCGGCAGCAGCCATCATGTCCAGTATTTTGCTGTGCTCGAGTAGCCCGAGCCACAATGTGTTCGGCAGGGTTGAATACTTCACTGAAACCGGTGAATCTTTTCCTGCAAAAACGCCAAAGATGTCGGAGTGTGTATCAAGTTGTTTCAATGCTTCACACAACTCAGGTACACCTTTCGATTCCGTGAGGTTACCCGCATAGAAAACGATAAATTTTTCGAGTGGAAGTCCGAGCGTTTTGCGGGCAAGTTCTTTTGAAAGTGGTGTGCTGTCCAATGACTTTATGGGCATGTACATCACTTCCGCATCTGTTTTCGAAATGCTTTTCACTTTATCGGCGAGCGCTGCACCCACCACAAGTACTTTCGATGAACGATCAACAATATGCAGGAACCGGTTCATGGAACGTTCATTGTGCTGCGGGTATTCGTTGACATCGCTGCCGATAAAAGTGGTTACTGCCGGAACGCCACGGAATGCTGCATATTCTACTGCCGCATAAGAAGCGGGGTATGCTCCGAAACCGTGAACAATTTCCGGTTTTTCCAGGTCAATCTTTTTCAACGCGCGAAGCATGAAGCGATGCGGAATACCACGATACGCTTCATCGGGATGCGTGATGTATCGCGGGCGATATACTTTTACTCCGTTCACCACTTCTTCCTTGGGACTCAAATGATATCTTTTCCACGATGAAGAAATTGCTGCAAGCACAGCACCGGCGTATGGTGTTGGCGCAATAACGGTGAGATCAACACCTGCCTTGACCAACTCTTCAGCAAAAAAACGGTAGAAGATTCCGGCCTGCACGTCGTGCCGGTGAGGATAGTTCGATACGATCCAATAAATCTTCATCCGTGCTGTTTGTATCCCGTGAGGAGTTTTGCTGCGAGTTTAAGGTACGACTTCATCCCGGGTTCGTGGCTTCTCATGAGTTCCGAGTTGCGGAATAACTTCCACGCCTTTCGGCCCTGTCCTGAATTTTCGCAGGCCTTCAGCCAATAACCCGCCAGGACCTTACGGAGTTCTGTTTCGTGCAACTTCTTTGTCGCGCGATTAACGAGAAGAATTTTCATCAGCCATTGTTCGGCGCTCACCAGGAAATTTATTTCGCCGCTGATGCCATTCGATAAACGATCATGAATCTCGAATTCCTCTTCTGAAAAAACGATCCCGGCTTTGGCCAGCTGATTGCGCAACACCGTTCTCCGGGTTGATTCTTTCTCACCCGCCTGTACCTGCGTCACCTGCTGGTCGTGCATGCGGTACAACAAAAACGGTTCCGGAAGATTTTCAACTTCTGTGATATCAGCAAGACGTGTCCACAATTCGAAATCTTCAGCGTGCCTGAATGCAGGATCGTAAAGTATTTTCATTTCGTCGAGAACCGACTTACGCATCATGACCGTTGGGTGCGCAAACGGAGAACGAAATAATAATTCAGCCCTCAATGCATGTGTTCCGGTGAGGAGTTTTTTTAATGTTCGCTTTGTTCCATGCATTTGATAAAACCAGGTTCCGAGCAAACCAACGGAGGAATTTGTCTCGAGAAATTGCACCTGCTTTTCCAGCCGTTGCGGTAAACACACATCATCGGCGTCCATGCGCGCGATGTATTTTCCTTTG
>DATHKF010000679.1:0-6369 GCA_035489505.1 Bacteroidia bacterium
TCATCATCCAGCTCATTATTCAAATGCGCACACAGGATGTACATCCTTTTATTTACTTTGACTTTTAGATCATGATGCGCATCCTGTTTGCTGTAATCGCCCTGCTGCTTTCGTTCTCCGTTTCCCGGGCGGGGAATGATACGATTATCAGGCCCGAGCTGAGTAAAATTCAGCATGCTGAAAATCTCGCCGGGTCGATGAAGAAGTTGAAGGCGGTCCACTCCACCCGCGACTCTGCATTTGTGGTTGCGCATTTTGGCGATTCACACATCCAGGGCGATTATTTTTCCGGGCAGATCCGCTACAACATGCAGGAATATTTCCGGTACGGCGGCGAAGGAATTCTTTTTCCGTATTCCGTTTGCAAAAGTTTTGGCCCGAAAAATCTCACAACAACTATTGCCGGAACCTGGGAACATGCAACGGTCCTGAACAATGCGAAAAACTACCCGATCGGAATTACCGGGTACACGCTCGTTACCACCGATAAAAAAGCGACCATCAGTTTTAATTTCAATCCGCAGGGAGGAATTCAATACAACGACACCACGATCATCAAAGAAGTCGTGATCTGGCACAGCGCCGATAATTTCAAACTGCTCCTGAAAGACAACAAAAGCGCCGGGAGCGTTGTGTATGATGAACCCGTGAACGGACTTCAATGCACACGCATTTTGAATTACCGCATCGGTACCGAGCTGAAACTTTATTTTGATGTCGCCGACGCGCACACTGCTTTTAATTTTCACGGAATCGCGTTTGAAAATCCTTCCGAGAAAGGGTTGGAGTACCACCGGTGCGGCGTAGTGGGCGCTACGTTTTTGCAGCTGATCAAACAGCAGGACGTGACATTGGCTCACCTGAAACAAATCAAACCCGACCTGCTGATTTTTTCGTACGGCTCCAATGAATCGTACGACACCAACTTCAACGTCGATAATTATTACACGCAGGTTTCCGCATTTATCAAACGGGTGAAAGATGAAATTCCCGGTGTGAATATCGTTTTCACCGGTACGCCCGATACACGTTCGAGAAGCAGGTATCCGGTGAACACCATTCCGATCAATACAAAACTCAACCTCATTGCGCAGGAACAGGGTTGCGGTTTCTGGGACATGAATGCCGTGATGGGTGGCGACAATTCCATCCTGTATTGGCTGGAGAACGGCCTTGCACGAAAAGACAAACTGCACTTTACAAAATCGGGATACGGTTTACAGGCCGATTTATTTTCCGCGGCGTTTTTCAATCTTTACCACGAACAATACGATGAGGATGCAAAATTGTTCTGCACGTTCCTCGACGCGAAAATAGCTTCGCAGCTGAAAGGACTTAAGGACAGTCCAAAGCCTGCCGAAGGAGAAAAGCAGCCCGTGGGCACCGGCCAAACGCATGTTGTGAAGCAAGGCGAAACACTCTCCGTGATCGCGCGGAATTATGGCGTTACGGTACAGCAAATCTGTGACTGGAATAATATCAGCAAGACAGCTGTGCTGCACATCGGGCAGAAGCTGATCATCAAAAAGTAGCAGTCAGACTTCGGCTCCGCTCAGTCTGACAAGCAGCTTCGCCTCAAAAATCGCGTAACGAGATCGTAAGACGCACACCCAACCGCGTATTGAAACCATTTGTCAGACCGAGCGGAGCCGAGGAATGACAAAGTATGGAAGCCCGTTGTGCGCCTTCGGCGTGGGGCCACAGATTCGCAGATTTCGCAGATTAAAAAATCAATTGTATTGCTTTTAATTTCTGGCGAAAAATAATTTCAAAAATCTGCGTAATCTGCGAATCTGTGGCAGGGTGCCGAAGGCGCAACAAGCAATACAGCGAAATCCCCATTAAAAAAGCGACTCCGTTATCCGCACTGTCCGCCGCCGCGGACAACTGTTACTGCCACTTTTTACTACCTTGCTGTACCAATCCGCTGGTCATGAAAAAACTTCTACCTCTGCTCGTCCTGCTTGCGCTGCCATTTTTTGCATCCGCACAATGCACGCCGAACACCACCTACACCATTCCGGGCATTTATCCCGATACACTTCCAACAGGAACCGTAGGTCAGCCGTATTCTTCAGACATCACCTTCATGCTTCCGCTGGATACCGGTGGGTACGATTTCACCAATTTCGAAATCCTCACCATCACGCTTCCGGTGGGCCTCACCTGGCAGTGTAATAATTTCGCGAATGGATGCAATTACGATCCGTGGGTGAATCAATACGGCTGCGTGAATGTTTCGGGCACTCCGCTGCTTGCCGGTTTCTACCCGATTGATGTTACCGTCATTGCCGATCTCACCGTCGCATCCGGAATTCCGGTGACGTTTCAATGCTTCATCGAAATTGTTCCCAGCACGTCTTCTTCGAGTAACAACGGCTATTCCATGGTGGGCTATGATGGCTGCGCACCGATCACCGTAAACTTCACCAATAACAATCCGGGACTCCAGGGATATTACTGGGATTTCGGAAACGCCAATCAATCAACAGCAGAAAATCCTGCCCCGCAGGTATACACACAGCCGGGCGATTACATTGTACACTACGAAGCATACAGCGACACAACCACGTACAATTTTTACACGCTCACATCCATCACCATCACATCGATCCAGAATTCTGCTTCCGTGTGGGGCTATCCCGTTGATGGAAATCCGGACCTGTTTGTGATCGTGAAAGAAAACGGAACGCCGGTTTACCAGTCGAACTATTACGGAGATCAGTTTCCGGTTGTATCCTGGACGGGGCTGAACGTAAACATGAACCCGGCGAATACCTACGTACTCGAAGTCTGGGACGAAGACGATTACGAATTTGGTTTTGGCGCCGATGATTTTGTAGGAAGCCACACCATGTCATTGAACGGCTGCACCGGTTGCGCTGCAAACATTTCCATTGTCGATTACGTGGTGAATCACCAGGTAGTACCACCTACTCCATCCGTAATTACCGATGATACCGTGCATGTTCACGGCTATCCGGGAATTCCGAACGTGGTGTATGATTCACTCAATCACGTGTTGGTTACAGACACTATTCAGTACAGCCTGCAATGGTATTTCAACGGAAGTCCGTTGCTGGGAGAAAATGCACCGTCTGACACCGTGTGGAATTCCGGAGATTACTTCGTGGTTGCCATCAACCAGTGGGGATGCGCAACTTTTTCGGATACAGTTCTTGCCATCTGGTGCGACACTTCGTGGCATCCTGATGTGCTCGTATACCTCACCGATCTTTCTACCATTGACACCACGGGCAACACCATGCAGTGGTACCTCAACGGCAATCCGGTTCCGGGACAAACCGCTGACTCCATTGATGCTGTTGTGAATGGCACGTATGTACTCGAAGTAACCAATTCATTCGGTTGTGCGTTCTACTCACTACCTGTTGTTGTTTCCGTAGGCATCGCAGAGAACAATGCTGACGCACCGGCGCTCTACCCGAATCCTGCGAATGAAACAGTGAACATTTCCTGGATGGGCAATGGCCACAATTCACTCGTGCAGGTTCACGATATTTCCGGACGACTGGTGATGGAGCACGCAACCACGCAAAACCAAACCTTGCTGGACGTGTCGCAACTTCCGGAAGGAACGTACGTAGTCACGATCCTTGCCGGAGAAAGCAGAAGTACAGCACGTATGGTGATTGCGCGATAATTTAGTTCGGAGGACGGTTGCTTGTCAGTTCGGGCGCAGTCGAGAACACAAGCGACGGGCAAGTCCGTCTCACTTTTGTCTGTCTCGACTGCGCTCGACATGACAAAAGACGTAATTTCGTCCCATGTCCAATTCCATCGATTCTTCCAAAGCTCCCGAGCCAGTCGGACTGTACCCGCACGCCAAACGCGTTGGCAACCTGCTTTTTCTCTCCGGTGTAGGTCCGCGTGAACGCGGCACGAAAAAAATTCCGGGAGTTGAACTCGATGAAAACGGCAACATCGCTTCATACGATATCGAAAAGCAATGCCGCAGCGTTTTCCGGAACGTGAAATACATTCTCGAAGATTCCGGAAGCAGCTGGAACAACATCGTTGACGTTACGGTTTTCCTCACCAACATGAAAGACGATTTTCCGATCTACAATAAATTGTGGGCGGAGTATTTTTCAGAAAATCCGCCGTGCAGAACAACGCTGGAGATCAATTGCCTGCCTACTCCGATTGCGATCGAGTTGAAAGTGATTGCGACTGTGGACTAACCCGCAACACGAAACTTTTTTAACCCGGAATTACCTCAGTTGAAAATCTCAGGGCTCATATTCATTCTACTGGTGTTCGCAAGTTGCGGTGATTATGGTATCGCACAAGAGTATGTGAATGCCGACAGCGCGGTCTCAACCAGAATTCTGGTGGACGCAGATTCAATGAGATATGCTGAGGTCACGGTTCTTGCCTTCGACGGCTATCCGGAAATGACGGTTTATTACGAATTCCAGGAATACAACATGGACCGACTGTACAAATTGGATGCTGAGCTCATCGTCAACGGAAAGGTGATCAAACCTGAATTGGATATCGTGGAGGCATGGTACGGGTACGGGGATACTTACACAAATATAAATATGGTCAGGTGCTGTGATTCGCTTACAGAAAAACTGCGTATCGCTTACGTCCCGGCTATGGATACACTCACCTTTGATCTGAACATCAATAAGGAATATCCCGATCTCGACGAATTGCCGGACCAACTTTCCGTTCATCTTACGTCTGAATCTGCAAGTGGCAAGATCGACACTACGATTGCATTAACACGCCGTTCACGGAAATATGCCACGGGAACGCTCCGTTTTCATTAAGTGCAGGACTGAAGTATCTTTATCTCACGCTCCCGAAACCCGGAACTCTTTTAACCCGCAACACAGCTATTGAAAATCTCAGCGCTCTTATTTATCTTATTTGTGTTCGCAAGCTGCGGCGATGGCATGCTGCATGAATATTTGAACGGCGACAGCACGATCTGGACCGATGTTCCGGTGTATGCAGATTCTACCGGGCATGCAGAAGTTACGGTTACCACCGACTACGGCCACCCGGAAATAGTCGTGTACTACGGATGCGAAGAATACAACATCGACCGGCTGTACAAAATAAATGTTGAACTCATCGTCGACGGAAAAGTGATCAAAGCAGATTCAGATAACCTGGACGCTTCGTACGCGAATGCGGATGTACCCGTGAGCAGCTGTTGCGATTCAATCGCGAAGAAATTACACATTGATTCTACTCAGTATATGGAATCATTCTCCGTTGGTCTGAAAATCGTGAAGAAATATCCCAGCCTGGGCAAATTACCGAAGCAACTTTCTGTTCGTCTTACGTCTGAATCAGCGGGTGGCAACACCGACAGCACGATCGTATTAACACTCCGTTCGCAAAAAGACACGAGAGCGCCGATACGGTTTCATTGACAAGGGCGCGGCAAAGCCCTATATTTGAAGTATGAAATCCGATGCGATAAAACTGGAATTGATTGAGTGGATTACACAGGTAGAAGATGAGGCTACACTTAAAGCGCTCATGCTTTTCAAGAAATCTACGGAAGGGGAAGATTGGTTCGACACGTTAACACCCGAACAAGCGTTGCGCGTTGAACAGGGCATTGAAGCTTGTAAGAAAGGGCGAACGATAAAGAGCAAAAAAGTTTGGGAGAAATATGGCATGAAGGGTTAGTTTCATCTTCGACAGAAATTTGTCAACAGATTAGTGCCGAAGATGGCGCAACCTGAAACCCAAAACTTTTTTAACCCGGAACACTTCTTTTGAAAACAAAAATCTCTCTTTTACTCTTCACGGTTTTATTGCTCGTTTCCTGCGAACGCCGCCAACAGGTTATTAATGAGGGCAACTTTACAGACGTCGACAGCACAGTACTTCACTGGAAAGAATACATCGACCGCGATTCATTTTTCCGGGAAGTTTCATTGCGTGGCATTCGAGTAAACCTTGCACGTGCAAAATCAGAACAGGAATTCCGCGACAGTACTTTTGCTGAAACCGATTTCTTCGGAAACGGAAAACCGAAAGCATTGCGATCGTTTGAAAAAGGGGAACAGAAAGGTATCTGGAAATCGTGGTACGAAGACGGAAAAACAAAATCGTCGGGCATGGTTGTAAACGGTGTGCTCCGCGATTATTTTTCCTACTACGATAACGGAGCGGTAGCCGTAACCGCATCACGCCTTCCCGATGGAACCATGGCGCGCACCGAACGATGGCGCAACGGAAATCTCAAAGAAGAATTTTCCACCGACAGCCTGGGCAACGGAACCTGCGTGAACTATTACGAGAACGGAAAAAAATCCGGGTCCGGAAAGTTGTACCGTTTCGCTCCCGACAGCACCTGGCAACAATGGGATTCATTGG
>DATHKF010000680.1:0-3355 GCA_035489505.1 Bacteroidia bacterium
AAGCGGTTGAGCGATCTGGGGTTGTTCATTGCCGGGGGCTTAAGCCCCCGGCAATGAACACAGTGAGTTTGCCAAACGGTTTCAACCGTTTTCTATTCCAGCGACATTGAATTAAATTATTTCAAACTGAGCCACTACCGAAAAGGCTAAAAGCCTTTTCAGGGTTGGAACCTCCGGTTAACCCTCAAAGGGTATAACCCTCGCAGGGTGAGCAACGCCGAATTTTTGTTTGTCTCTCCCTGACCGCTTGAGTAACACAGATCGCGCAGCGATCAAATCCGTGACAATCCGTTTTTTCAGTGAGCCATTCGCCGCGGCGGATGGTATCCGCGGACTATTAAACAACACTGAGTAACACAATCGCGTAGCGATTCAAATCCGCCTGATCCGCGCCGTGAAGCGAAGCGCCCCGGTCCGCGTTCCTATCAGGCAACACCTGAATCCGTTTTAATTTTTGTTTTCCGTAGAATCCGTGTACTATTAAGCACCTGAACGCACAGCGATCCAATCCGAATATTCCGATCTTTATTCCATGAATTTCACCGTTTATCGCTCTTCCGCAGGTTCCGGTAAAACTTTTACCCTCGTAAAAGAATACCTGAAAATTGCGTTGACCGATGAAAGCGACCCTCCGCAGAAATTCCGGAAAATCCTGGCGATCACATTCACCAACAAAGCGGCCCAGGAAATGAAAGACCGCGTGATCAAAGCGCTCAAGGAACTTTCTTCACCGAAAAACAATGAACCTTCTGAACTCGCGAAAATTCTCATTGCAGAACTGAGCCTGGATTCCGCAACACTCGTGATCCGCTCTGAAAATTTATTGCGCGCCATTCTTCACCAGTACGGCGATTTTGCAATCGGCACCATCGATGCTTTTACACACCGCATCGTGCGGAATTTCGCTTACGATCTTGGACTTCCCGTCAATTTTGAAATCGAAACAGAAAGCGACAACCTCCTGCAGCAGGCCGTGGATAAATTGCTCAGCCGGATCGGGCAGGACAAAGATCTTACCGATACGCTCATCCGTTTTGCTGAAGAAAAAGCCGACGATGAAAAAAGCTGGGTGATAGAATCGGAACTGAAAACTACCGCCGGCTTCCTGCTCCAGGAGAACGGAACGATCAATGCGGAAAAACTAGGCACACTTTCCATCGACGATTTCAAAAATATCCGGGAAAAATTATTTCTGCTCGAGAAAGCTTTTTCTGCCTTTGTGGAAGAACGCGCAGCCAAAGCATTGCTGGCCATAAAAAATGCCGGCCTTACAGAACTGGATTTTTTCCAGGGCAACAAAGGCATTGGCAGCTGGTTCCGGAAAGTGCAGGAAGGAAATTTTGAATTGATCGCGGAGCCGAACAGCTACGTGATTGACACCATTGAAAACGAGAAATGGCTTTCCGGTGCCAATAAAAAAGGAAACAATCACGATGCGGTAATGCAGGTTGCTCCTGCGCTGAAAAATCTCTACGAAGAAATTAAACGCTACGGCGAAACACATTACGCACGTTACATCACGCGTTCTTCCATTCGTCGCCACCTTTTTTCACTGGCCGTACTGAACGAGCTGCAGAAAATTATGCGCGAATTCCGCGATGAAGATAATGTAGTTCACATCTCGGAATTCAACCACATTATTTCCAAAGTCGTGGTTGATCAACCCGTTCCTTTCATTTTTGAAAAACTGGGTGCGCGGTATTCGCATTTTCTCATTGACGAATTCCAGGATACATCCGTACTCCAGTGGCAGAATCTCTTGCCGCTCATCGAAAACGGGTTGGCAGAAAATAGTTTTTCTATGGTTGTTGGCGATGCCAAGCAAGCCATTTACCGCTGGCGTTCGGGCGATGTTGAACAATTCATCCGTCTCCCGGAAATTCTGCGGAAAGATGATAATCCATTGATGATCGACCGCGAGTTGAGCCTACGGAGACATTATCTCGAACTTCAGCTCGACAGAAATTTCCGCTCGCGCAAACAGGTGATTGAATTCAACAACGCTTTGTTTTTGTCGCTGACGCAATTGTTGATTCCCGAATATGCTGCCGTTTACAAACTCGTTGCGCAACAGGCCAAAGAAGGTAGCGACGGTGGTTATGTTGAGCTTCGCTTTCCGGAAAGAGGCAAGCTGAAAGCAGATGTAAACGAAGAATACACCGGCGAATCGATTCAGCTTGTGAAACAATTGCTGGAGGAAGGCTGGAACAAAAACGAAATTGCGCTGCTCACACGCACCAACAACGAAGGAAGTTTGCTGGCCGATGCATTGATCCGCGAAGGAATACCCGTGTTGTCGGCCGATTCGTTGCTGATCAAAAATTCACCGCTGATCGGTTGTCTCGTATCGTTGCTCCGTGTGCTCGAACATCCGGAAGACCGCATTTCAATGGCGGATGCCACCACGTACCTGAACAAAACCGGTCGCGGCAATTTCCCGGTGCACGCAATCAGGCAAAATAATGCGAAGCTCGCCGACATTCTCAGTCATTTCGGAATTACGGAAGACCTCGCTTTGCTTGCTGTACTTCCGCTCTACCAGCAATGCGAATCGCTCGTGCGGATCGTATTTCCAACGGAACAAAAAAACGCCTGGGTTGTATTTTTTCTGGATGAGTTGCTCCGGTTTGGTTCTACGCGTAATCCCGACCGTCAGAGTTTTTTCCAATGGTGGGACGACCGTTCAAAAAATGCATCCGTAGTTATTCCCGAAGGCACAGATGCAGTTCGCGTAACCACGATTCACAAATCAAAAGGACTTGAATTTCCCGTGGTAATTCTGCCTTACATGAATTGGGAATCTCCGAAAAAACAAAAGGACCTATGGATTGCACCCGATGATCCGGAAATTCCGGAATTGCCCGTGGCCATTGTTTCGCAGCACAAATCGCTGGAGCATTCAACGATTGCGGAGCAGTACATCCAGGAAAAAAACAAGCAGGTGCTCGATCAGATGAACGTGTTGTACGTGGGTTGCACGCGCGCCGTTCACGCTTTGTATGTGTTGTCGGAATCCGTAAAGAAAGCCAGTGAGAAAGATCACGTGCGCGTAGCCGACTGGCTGAACCGGATTTTCTCTGCGCAACTGGATGAAGAAAATACGGTTCGTTTTGGTTCGAAAGAAATTCCGGAACGTAAAACACAAAACGAAGCAACGGAGTTTATCAAACTTTCTGCCGGCGAAGGACAGTGGACCGGAAAAATCCGCATCCGTAAATATTCGGAAGAAGGCTGGGATTCTTCATCTGCGTTAACACCGCGCGAAAAGGGAATTGTGATTCACAGTTTGCTCCGTCGGATTTCCACGTCTTCGGAGATTGACCAGGTCGTGAAAGACGCGTTGAACTCCGGTTTG
>DATHKF010000681.1:0-4609 GCA_035489505.1 Bacteroidia bacterium
GTTGTATGCACCCGTTTTGGGACAGAGCGGAAATGCTGATGACCCGGTATTACCAATATAATACAGGCGATCTGCGGTTGGAGTGACTTTCATATCTGCAAAATAGTCGTCTCCTCCGGCTCCATAATACGTTGACCACAACAAACTGCTGCCATTGGTAAGTATTTTTCCCAAATGCCAATCAAAACCACCATTGTGAGAATTATCGTAATACGCTCCCGCTAATGGGGTAGTAAAAATCCCGCCAGTCGTTCTTCCGCCGAAATATACATTTCCCGCGGTATCAACATCTATGTGATACGTTGCCTCTGCACCCGGTCCACCAATGTACGTTGCCCACAAGCGGTCGGCACCCGGATCAAATTTCAAAATGGTTCCATCAGTATTACCACCCGGCGAAGTTTGAACACCGTTTGCCACCGGAAAGGCATTCGCAGCTGTATACCCCGAAAAATAACTGTTGCCGTATAAATCTGTCTCGGTATCACCAATGGGATCATAGTTACCCGCCTGACTTCCGTAGTGCGTAGCCCAGTCCAGATTGTCGTTCGGATTTTGCTGAATGGTCGGCGCGTTTCCAAAATCGACCTGAATAACCAACGTGTTGCCCGCAGTATACGCACCAAGTGTTAACGTAACTACGTTCCCGGTAACATTGTACGACGGTTGCCAAGTGAGCGAAACCGTGCTTCCTCCACTTGTTACCTCCCACACCTTCGGTTGCGGTCTTCGGATTGTTCCGAGTTGTCCTTCAATGACCAGATCGCCATTGGTATCAACATAAATATTACTTGCGCCATCGTAAACTTCTGCAAGGTCGCTGGTACTGGCGTTGGGTGAAATGAGATAGTAGTACTTCAGGCCACGCGAATTGCTTGCATACATCACGTCAATACCATCGTAAACTTCCTCATGGTACAAGCGGTCGTAATTTGCAATACGCCCAAACGGATCGGTAAACTGACCGAGAAAATAATTCACGTAGTCCGTCCGCTTATCCATTCCGTAGATCAATTTATCACTGTTGGAATTGTCGAAGGTCATGTCGATCCGCTCTAAAGTATCAATCGGGCTGGTACTTGATGTGTCCAAACGTGCAAATACGTAACTCAGGCGATCATCAGTAAAATACAACTGCTGCCGCCCTGCATTCTCCCTGTTGTAGAATTTTACTTCCGGGATTTCTTTGTTATCCGTGTCTAAAAGTTGTCCGCGGTTTTCTGTAAAGCAAAACGCGTGCAACAATGGTTCCGAATCGGTTGGGGTTAAAATCGCGTGCTCCGAATATTTAATTGTGACATAAGTGAATGTAGTTGCACTCGTCATTGACTGTCCCGTAACTATCACCGCTCCGTTTTGATCCACGGCCACGTCCATAGCACGGTCGGATCTGTTTGCAGCCGAGTTCCAGGTCATTTGCCATTTGATATTTGCAGATGGATCATACTTCACGGTGTAATAGTCGTAGCTGTCTCCATTGTTAGACGCACCACAGACAACAGGGTTGCCACTGGCGTCAATAGCTATCGCAAAGGCTTCATCATCGCCTGATCCAATTCCGTTGTAAATCTTTGCCCATTGCTGAGTCCCGCCGGAATTGTACTTGATCGTAACCATGTCCTTTCCCTGCGAAGAAGTCGAACAATATCCGGTGATGTAAACATTACCCGATCCATCAACTACAATTCCTTTCGCTTCGTCATTCAGGTTGGAAGCGCCGTTGTAGGTTGCAGTCCAGAGCTGATTTAACGCGCTGTCTAACTTGATCGTGTAATAATCAACCGAAGAAGTTCCATTCGTGCACCCAGTCACATACATATTGTGCTGGTTATCTACCACGCATGAATAGACCATCGTAAAACCTATTCCGCTGTTTCCCGTAACAGTTGCGCTCGAAAAACTTCCATTAGCGTTATACTTTACAACGGCAAGTTTGTAGTTGGTATTGGAATTTTGAGCAATAGCAGCAATGCCGATTTTGCCGCCGTTAAGAAGTACAACACGGTACCCACCATCCCACAGACTGTTGTAGTTGTATAGACTTGCCCACTGTTGTGTTCCGCTGCTGTTGTATTTCAACAAGAGGGCGTCGAACTTCGTTGAAGACCCTTGGTTCGTTGCACCGGAAACAAAAATGTTTCCGCTTGCGTCTGCAACAATATCTGTTCCCACGTCGCTGCCTGTTCCACCGTGATAACTTGTCGCCCATTGCTGAGTACCGCTGGAATTGTACTTGATCGTTACAACGTCATTGCTATCCAATACATCGTTAACCACACTCCCGGTAATGATAACGTTTCCCGAACCGTCGATGGTCAATGCCGTTGCAAAATCATTTCCATTCCCGCCTCCTGCGTATTGGTTGTACCAATAGAGGTAACCGTCAGGGCTGTACTTTGCTACCATGATGTCGTAGTCCCCGGAACTGTTCAGGCTGGCTCCAGCAATAAAAACGTTGCTGGACGCATCAGTTTTCGTTACGCTTTTCTGAAAAAAGCTCTGCGCTCCGGCTGTACTTGTCCATTCCTGAAACACTTGCGCTTGCGGGGTTTGAGCATTTAGGCTCAGGGAGAACAGGAGAATAAAGACTGTGTTAAACAGTCGTCGGTGTATCACCGAATTTGTGTTTTTGTTTTTCATTGTTTCTGATTGTTTAATTGTTGTTTTTGATTTCGTGGAAATCGTCACCGATAAAATTTTCTGTTTTGTTCTGTATAGATTAAATGAATACTGAAAACCGGGCAAAGCATTTTTGCTTTGCCGACCGCACATTTTGTAAATGGAAATTCCCGCTATGACAAGACAGCCATAGACCAACGTCACCAACTCCCGCCCCAAGCGGTGGTTGTTAAGCGATTCGTTGCCGGGGAACACAGCGACCGACAATTAAATTAACCGAAGTGCGCTGTGATCGCACTGCAATACTCCGGTTAGAAGGAACTAAAGATCACAGGGGTGACCGCTCCTTGCAGATTCATGCGTTAGGGGAACTAAACGCAAGGCAATGTATATTATACAACTTCACTTGCCGATTTTACTTTCTGAATTCTGTATTAAACTTTCCGAGTGACCGGATTCCATCTGCGACTACAAAACTGAACCGAAAGGTACCCCGGGCAAGTTGATTGCAACTAACCGTATGCGGTTAGTTTTATTTTATTCCCGCTGTAGAACCTCTTAATTCACCAGCCAACTGAACAGGTTTGTTTATCCGTTAAGACGATATTGTCATTTCCGAGGTTGAACACGACATAAAAAATGGGGTACGGACACGAAGGAAGTCCAATGGCTGTAGAAGTCCACGTCTTTGACGTGAACTTGCAACTCCTGCGCGATTGAAATTTCCAGTTTTCCATTGCAGAATTACAGCTAAACGCTGCTTGAATATTATTCTCCACTCATTGAGTGTTAGACAAATGTATAAAAAATACATATATATAATGGACTTATATATTTAGGTCTTATTTATTGGGTTACAAAAACGACTGCTATATGCGTGTTTTGCAGTATGGCGGTAAAGAAGAAAAAACCAGAAAGGGAGAAGGTAGCCCCTGACATGGCGAAACTTGGCAATCGAATAAAATATCTTCGGGAACAGGCAGGGAAAAGCAAAGAAGCTTTTGCTGCCGACGCAGAAATTTCAAGAACCTTATACCCGCGTTATGAAAGAGGAGCGAATATTACTTATGCTACTCTATTGAAAATCATAAAATGTTTAGACGTCACAGTTGAAGAATTCTTCTCTGAAGGATTTGATTAACTACTGCTGTGAATTTCCGTAAGGTGGCGGCGGGAATTGACCGGGATTAACCTGTTGTTGGTATTGCCCTACTTAAGGTTGTTGGTCTTGTTGTCCTTATCGTTAACCAGCGGAAACACCACGTTCACAATCTTCTTCGCATTGCGCCTTTCTTACCCCCGGATTTTTTCGCAGGAGATTTTCCGCCTCCCTGTTCCGCTGGTGCCACAATCTCCGGTACGTTCCCAATGCTTTTTGCATATACAGCATCGTAATCGAATTTTCCGGCCGTAGTGTCGTAAATGATCCGCGCTACGGGCTGTATGGCATACAAACCCGTATCGCATCGGGCGTATGGCATGTCGATTTCAAATTCATACGTAAAATGTCTTCGCTCCTGCCCTGCAGGAACTTTGGTATCGACCAGCACCAGGCGTTCCATGAAACCGGTTTTGGAAAATTCAATCACGTACGATTTGTTCAGTTCGAGCTGAATGAAAATCGGGAGCGCAAGGTCTGCGAAAATCGTATCGCGAACGGTATTGCCTTCCAGGATGAGAATGGTGTATTCTTTCAGCGGACTATTCCTGTCAGAGATACTGCAGGAAATTTCCAATCCCGCACGGGGAAATAACATGGGCGCGCTAATTCCGGCGTGGACACACAGCGCGCAGAGCAGGACAAGTACATGCCTTTTCATGACGGACTCCTTTCTGGTTGATCATAGATGGTATGGATAGTTGGTTATGCTGTTGGTGAAACGTAAGTTGTGCGCAACAGGTTCGTGTTTATTTTTGGTGCACGTTCATTGGAGAAACGCCGCATGAAAAATCAACTGAAAAATAATTCAGCTAACGTGCTGATGCATAA
>DATHKF010000682.1:0-7675 GCA_035489505.1 Bacteroidia bacterium
ACATTCTCTCCCGAGAGGCCCTGCACACTCATGCTGCTTCCAAGCACCTGGTCCTGTGAACGACGGATGTTTAATTCGGTGCTGAGCACATCGCTGAGATTTTGCGCGCCCTGCGCATCGATGCGGCTGCGATCAATCACACGCACCGGTTGCACGGTATTGTCCGTATTGGTTTCACCATACTGCGCGGTGACAACAACTTCGTTGAGACTGTCGGTTTTGGTGAGCAGGTAAACATTCACCGAAAGCGCATGGGGTTGAATGGAATCTTTCCATGTCGCAAAACCGGTCATGCGGACCTGGAGGAATTGTTTTTCAGAAACTGCCGGAAAGGAAATCACTCCGTTTTCATTGGACACGCCCTGCCGGAGTGTTCCGGAAACTGACGTGAGTGTAACCAAAGCACCGGGAACAGATTGACGTGATGTTGCATCAGTTACGCGGATGGTTTGCGCAAAGATGCCCGTACACATCAGCAAGCAACCGAGTGTCCATACAAAACGCGTGGTGAGTGATCCGGTCATTCCAGCTGACAGAGTAATGCGTTGACTTCGATAGCCGCTTTGGCTTCGTCGATCATGTCGATGAGTTCTTTCGCTTCGTACGGACTCAGTGCAAGCGCAACTTTAGAATCAACAACGGTTACGCGGATTGTTTTCCGGTGAATAGCGCCGCAGTCGCTCAGCGGATATTTTTCTTTGGCAAGTTTTGCCTGGAATTCATCCAGCTCAATTCCGGTCATGATCAATTCTGTAGTGCCGAATGCGAATTGAAAGTGTCCGCAGGTTTTACACTGGATCAGGTACCCGGAGGAATTATGTGCGAGGAGCGCGTATGTACACATGTGCAAGTTCGTTATTGATGTTTTCCTTCGCGGCTGGTACTTACTTCGGCTTCGACCTCGTCATACGATTTCAGGCAGAAGATGTATTTGTTCTTACCTGCTATTTGTTTTCGGTGCAGAAAACCGGCTTCGTTCAAACGTTTGATGACCATTCTTACTTTTTCTTTGTCCGCCGCAATTCCATTGGAAGACATGAGCGCGGTGAGCCCGGTGATATCGGTGTACAACGGATGCATGCACAGCGTACGAAGCACCTCCAGCCGCAATTTGTGTGGGCGGAAGTTCAGCTGTTGCATCAGCGCTTCATATTTTTCGGCGAGCTTGTACATTTTTCCGTTCACGATCATTGGATAAACTCCATAAGCAGGATGGCCGCAATGGGTGGAATTGCTCCCGCAGCGATCAACCATTTTCCTCTGCCGGATAAACCGTATTTCCCTTTCAGGATAAACAGTCCGGTGATGTTGATTGCAATGAGCATCACCGCGAAAACATCCGCCGCCCACTTCCAACCTTTCAGGCTGTTGCGGTGGATCACGTTCGCTTCATAAAATACCGGGCGACGCGAGACGTTCTCGTATATGCCTTTTCCTGTCGACAGGTTCAGGTGTAGCGAAGCATTGTCGTAATAGATTTTCACCTGGTTCTTCGTGGGAAAATCAAATACTTTGTAATCGGTTTCGCCAACCTGTTTGCTGAAATCAAGAATGACATCGTGCGTTACTTCGGTCATGGTATATGTTTTCTGCACGGACACCGAATCTTTGGTGATGATGAAATCCGGGTTCCAGTCGTCGACGTGGTTCAATGCAATTCCGGAAAGACAATAGATGACGATCAGTGATGAAAAGAAGTACCCGAAATCGCGGTGCATCGCGATATTCAGGCTTCTTTTATTTTTCCATTGCCAGCTCGCCATGATTATTTCTGCACATAACTGTCCTGCACTTTCGCGACGTATTCGCGGGAAATGTTAATCACCCATTGACTTACGTTCGGGTCAGGAAGAATCGCATCCGGTTTGTACACAACCACTTCTTTGGAGTTTTTGATTTTCGCAATTCCGTCACCGATAATTTTCACCTGGAACATTTCGTCGTGCGCAACAAGCACCGGAACAACAATGGCTTTTGGCTTAACGGAAAGTACACGCTCGATGGCTACGGTTGTTGAATCCGGGTTGTAGTGCGCAATGTGTCCGCACCAGCCGTGTGAATGCGCAGAGATTCCTGTATTGGCTTTTACGTAATCGCCCACACCATTCAGCAAGGCCGACCATTCTTTGGTGTAAGTTTCGTCACCGTAAGCCATCATCACCAGTCCTTCGTTTGACGGATCAGTGGACAATGCCACCACGCGACGCAGAATATTCTTCTGAACGATATCTGTAAAGTCGAGCAGGGGAGTGATGTGCGTTTTCGCTTTCGGCGTGTACCGTTCAATCTTCTCGATCTTCAGTACTTCCAGCGATTGCGGATCTTCTTTCTGACCGATGATCGTTGGGATATCGTCGAAAGAGTGCGGACTCACGGTAAGAAATACCGGAACAATGATCACATCGGTGTATCCTTCCGCGTCGAATTCTTTCAGTCGCGTGGCAATGGACGGTTCGTTGTATTCCATGAACGCAGTTTTAATTCCGGAAACGGAACTGTCGGCGAGGATGGAATCTTTTACCGTTCCTTCCAGGTCGAGAAGCGCTTGCCTCCACGTTTCAGAGCGCGAGCCGTGATTGACCAGCAGGATACCGATCTTTTGCTTGATCGTTTGAACGTCAGAAGGTTTTGCATTGGAATCTCCGCAGGAGGTTATTCCAGCGAAAACTCCACCCAGGATAACCAGGGTGGAGAAAATGAAGAGCCAGTTTTTTCTCATTTCAAAATAAGTATTCAGTGTTAGATTAAATTTATTGCACGACAAGTTTTTGTGTCAGTGAAATTCCATCGGATAAAACGGTGATGAAATAAATTCCCGGCGACCATGTGCTGGTGTTAAGCGTAGTTTGCTGCAATCCTGCTCCCTGCAATTGTTCGGTGTGAATTACTTTTCCGGTAATATCAGTTGCAGTTACTGTTCCTTCCTGCGAAGCGCCCAACGTGGTAACCACCGTAGCGGAACCGTTCACTGCCGGATTCGGGTACAGGCCAAAACTCTGCTGGTGCTCTCCGTCGTTGAAACCGGTAGAACTGATTTTCTCTTTGGAGAACATGTAGTTTCCGTTTGCGCTTCCGCCGAAACCGGTGAAGATCACTTTCCAGATGTCGCCTGCCTGATCCTGGACAAAATACACGAGGCTGTCTGTGATATCATACTGGAACGTTGACATGTTCAGCGTTTTCCAGTCATACCCGATTTCGTTGATCGGCGTAACGAATGTCTGGCTCCACCAGTCGTTTGTGGTTACGTCCACAGGTACTGCCTGTGCAACGAGTACGCCGTTGTTTGAGAGCACCCCGGTTACTCCATACGGAGTTGGCAGGAATGTGGTGTATTGTGTGAAGAGAATGTCCCACGAAGTCTGTGCAGGTTCGCGATCAAGTTCGGCGTTGTTCTGGAGTGAATAGTACCCGAAGAGGTCTCCTGAGAAAGTTGATTTCTGAACGGTAACTGTTGTGTCGAAACTGTTGTCGAGCGTGCCGTAGCGGAATATGAATGAACCTGAATTCAATTGTTTGATCCATATCTTGCGGTACGAATTGTTTGCAAGCTTAATGACATACAGCGAATCTCCGTCTACGAAATGTGTAATGGGATTGTAAATTCCCCAGCCGAGATCGTATTGCGAAGTTTGTGGTTGGCTGAAAGCGCCGAAGTACCACGATGTGTCGGAGTTGTATTTCAACGGCCAGGTAGCGGCCATGCCGGTTGTATCGAGCGTGTTCCAGGTTGCGGTGTCGCCGGTTGCGTACAGCCACAATTTTGTGCCTGTAACGGAGTTAATAAGTATGGATGTACCGTACGGTGCGCATTCAAAGGCAATATCCCAGTTGTTTTTTGGGGCGCTGCCTTGTTCATCGTTTTGCAGGCTGTACCATTTTTGATTGGCATAACCGGCGCCAAGCGATACTGTATCATACACAATCTGTGCCTGGCTGGTAGCCGTAAGTATAACCAGGGCGGCCGTAAGAACTTTTATTTTAGCGAACATAATGCGTGAGTTGTTTAAGAGTTTAACCGGACGCAAAACACCAACTGGCAAGTTCTGTGGGCAATACCCTCCTTTAGGTATTCACAATTCAGGTCCGGTAAAAGGAGGTGTTTGCCGGAAATTTGATGGTGCGTCGGTTTCAAATACCATAAACACGGTACGGTTCGGAGATGTTGTGCCCGGCCTGACTTCAATCGATTAACTTTACGCCATGAGGAATTTCTTTTTTCTTTTGATCTGCATCGTGACGGCTTGTGGTACAGGTACAGGCGAAAACTCCGGCCAGGATTCGTTGGCGGGAACAACGCCGGAAATCGTGATCACTACGGGATCTGTGACCACGCTGAGCTGCAAACTCAATGTGGCCAATTCATACGAGATCTACCTGCCGCAATCGCATAGCGACTCGTCGTTGTATCCTGTGCTTGTTTTTTTCTCACCCGATGGAAAAGGAAAAACACCCGTGGAGAAATACAGAACGCTTGCGGACAAGTGGAATTTCATTCTCGTTGGATCCGATTATACGAAGAACGGTATGGACGCGAATGCAGCGCTGGCCGGTGCGAATGAATTGGTAACGGATGTAAAAAATCGGTTCAATGTAGACGGCGCGCGCGTATATCTCTCCGGATTTTCGGGTGGAGCACGCGTCGCGGGCGGACTTGCATTGTCGCGTATGGATATCACCGGAGTCATCTGCTGTTCGGCCTCTCCACCTGCGTCAGTTTCACCACGGGGATATGTGGGCATTGCCGGATTGGGCGACATGAATTATCTCGAAATGAAAAAATTCCGTGCGTCCACGCAAGCTGATGCTGGTCTCAATGAATTGCTGGTTTTCGATGGCAAACACGAATGGCCGCCCGTGGGCACTATGGAAAATGCAATGCTCATGATTTCCCTGTTCCAGCCGGGACAAGCTGCATCGGGCGACATGAACCAGATGTCTGATTCGCTTACGTCGAATATTCTTGCCGAATGCGATTCATTGAAACGGATCAGTTGCATGCTGGAATTTCAACTTCTCGAATCAGGAATTCATGCAGAGAAAAACTATTCCGGTGTTGCTGCATTCGAAGAGCGGAGGAAAAAACTCGAAGGCTCATCCTGCGTGAAGAATGAAGAGAAACACTGGGCAGAGATTGAATCGCAGGAAAGCGATCTTCAGAAAGTGCTTTCGGAATCAGTATTGTCGCACGACACCACCTGGTGGAGGGCGAATTCCGACTCGTATTTCGAAACGAAGAAAACCGGCGCAGAAAAATTCATGCGTCAACGCTTGCGTGGGTACGTGAGTTTGCTTTGCTACACGTATTGCAACCAGGCGTTTAGTATGAAGAACATGCATGCAGCTGAAAAACTCGTTAAAGTGTACAGCATTGTTGACCCCACCAACAGCGAGTGGGCTTACCTGCAGGCGCGCCTGTACATGGGCCTGAACATGACGGACTTTGCCATAAGCAGCATGGACACGGCGGTATCACTGGGTTTCAACGACCGCCAGCGCGTGGAGCGTGACCCGACTTTCGCACCGGTTCTTTCGAATCCTGCGTTTACGGTGGTGCTGGCGAAAATGAATTGATTTTGCAGGGCGCAGATTAACACAGAGAATATCCTCCGCGCAATTTCTGTGGTAAAATTTCTGAGCAAAATCGGTAGTGTCTCACTTTGCTTTTTTACACGGCGACACGGCGCATTTTACGGTATTTCTTATTCTAAGCCCGGGCGCTCACGGTGCGATAACGGAGTACTGTGCTTCGATCAGCCGTAACCTTGTTATAGAATGAAAGATTTCTGCTATGCGGAAACCTCATTTCGTCTCGCCGTGAACGCCCGGGCCTGGAACGGATTTTGTGCTTCTTTTAGCGCCGTGTCGCCGTGTAAAATATCAAATGTTCAAACAGAGAAACTACAGCAAAATCAATCGTGGAAAAATCCCGACGTAATTGCTTTATCTTTGTATCGTGAAAACCGTTGCACTTTTATCGCTTGTAGCTGCTCTGATGCTTTCATCGGTAGCGAAAACGGTTGTGCTTGCTGATTATCTCCTCAATAAAGATTACATCGCGAAAGTGCTTTGCGTCAACAGGGACAAACCTGCAATGCAGTGTAACGGAAAATGTCACCTGGCCAAAGAATTGAAAAAGCAGGAAGAATCCGCAGGCAAAGGAGAAAGCAAAACTGTGCGGCAGGTGAAGGAAATTACAGGCATATTTGATCGTAACGTTACCGTTCAGTTTTTAAGTAACTCACCTGCGCAGTTTAACGTAAAAAATGTATCCGCTCTGGCGGATGGAATCTCTCCCGCTGTTTTTCATCCGCCCTGCGATTTTGTAATCGTATAAAATAAAATTTAGCACAAAGGCAATTGCCCGCGTGCAGGTATTGACTTTTAGATTTACAAAACAATGAAAAAACAATTTCAGATTGCAGCTTTATTGCTGTTCGTAATCAGCGCGGGATTTGCTTCCTGCAAAAAGGATGATGATGGTACGCCTCCGGACAATACTCCTGCAGGAACCGGTTCACTCCGTGTGAATGTTGTTCCAATGTTCGGAGACAGTCTCATGGAACTGAATACCGAAGCATACGTGACAACCAACAATGACACGATTACTTTTTCACGCTACAAATTTTACATTTCCAATGTCGTGCTTACCGACGACGGAGGAAACACCTACTCGGTTCCGGAAAGTTATTTCCTGATTGACGCATCGAATACGGCTTCGCAAACCATCACGCTGAATGATGTTCCCAGCGAACATTACACTTCGATGAGTTTTCTCATTGGTGTAGACAGCACGCGGAACGTATCGGGTGCGCAAACCGGTGCATTGGATCCGGCGAACGGCATGTTCTGGACCTGGAGCTCAGGTTACATCATGGCGAAAATGGAAGGTACTTCACCGCAATCAAGCGAGCAGTTTCATGCAGTAACGTATCACATTGGTGGTTTCAGCGGCGCGAACAGCGGGCTGCGTACCGTGACCATCCCGCTTACCACGTCCGCGAACGTATCATCGACAGTTTCTCCATTGGTGACGCTGAAGTCTGATGCACGCGAATGGTTTGAATCTCCGGGCACACTCAGCATCACGACAGATGCGTACACGATGATGCCGGGACCTCTTTCGGTAATGATTGCTGACAATTACAGCAACATGTTTACCCTGGTCAGCGTACAGAACTAGTTATGCGGTTTTATTTCTTGTTTGTAAGCGGTGTCCTGGCGATACTGCTTACACAAACTGCGTTTGCCTGTGACGTATGCGGGAGTTTCATGGGAATCACTCCATACGATAACCAGAGCGGAATTACGCTGCTTCACCGTTACCGTTTGTTCAGCAAAATCGATGTGCCCGGTCAATCTGCATTTCCATCCGGTGCGTATCGTTTGCAGAACCCGGTAGCTGTGCTGCATACCAATCACGATTCTGCGGATATGGTGAAAGGAGATTTTGAATCGTTCAAGGTCATCGAGGTCCGCGGAAAGTGGTTTGTTCACCAACGTGTTGAACTCAACGCGATCCTGCCGTTCCAGATGACACGCTCGATGATGCATTCCAGTCTCGAAAAAATTTCGGGGATGGGTGATGCTACATTTTTTGTCGGGCTGCATGCTATCCGCAGAACGGAATCCAAAGTGAAGCAACGTCTCGTTGTTGGACTTGGTGTAAAAATCC
>DATHKF010000683.1:0-3842 GCA_035489505.1 Bacteroidia bacterium
ACTTGCCGAGAAATCAACCCAGCGGATTGCTCCAGGCCGCACGGATACTGAAGAACACCGAAGGCATCGAGTTTGTTTACCTCGACAGCCGCGACGTGATCCGTCACCGTTTAGTAAAAAAACTCATCGAACTATATGATCAAGTCAACAACAAAGATGAACGCACTGACAAAAACCAACTTTAACCTGCCCGGACAAACCAAGTTTTACAAGGGCAAAGTCCGCGATGTTTATACACTGGAGAACGGCCTTCTTGTGATGGTTGTTTCCGATCGCATTTCTGCATTCGACGTGGTGCTTCCGCGCGGCATTCCGTACAAAGGACAGGTACTGAACCAGGTGGCAGCACACATGCTTGCGGGTACCAAAGACATTGTTCCCAACTGGGTAATCGCAGTTCCTGATCCGAACGTGACCGTTGGAAAACGTTGCGAACCATTCAAAGTGGAAATGGTGATACGCGGATACCTCAGCGGACATGCCTGGAGAGAATACCAGCTGGGGAAACGCAGTGTTTGCGGTGTTGCCATGCCCGATGGTTTGCGCGAGAGTGATCCGTTCCCGGAACCGCTCATCACGCCAACTACGAAAGCAGAAGTAGGGCACGACGAAGATATTTCACGCGAGCAGATCATTGCAAGCGGTCTTGTTTCCGAAGAGCATTACGTTCAACTGGAAAAATACACGCGTGCATTGTTTCAGCGCGGCCAGGAAATGGCGAATAAACAAGGGCTCATTCTTGTAGATACCAAGTATGAGTTCGGCCTGGTTGATGGAAAAATTTACCTGATGGATGAGATCCATACACCAGATTCTTCGCGGTATTTTTACGCAGAAGGATACCAGGAACGCCAGGACAAAGGCGAAGCGCAACGCCAGCTTTCCAAGGAATTTGTACGCCAGTGGCTCATCGAAAACGGATTCATGGGCAAAGAAGGCCAGCAGGTGCCGGAAATGACGGATGATTTCGTGAAAATGGTTTCCGACCGCTACATCGAACTTTACGAAAAAGTAACGGGAATGAAGTTTGAGCGTGTCGACGCCAGTGACGTGGAGTCAAGAGTGGAGAAGAACGTCCTCAATTTTCTGGCCAGCTATTGATAGAAATTTCAACTCTTTTTCTATATTCGTTTTCAGGACCCACGCACACTAACTCATAAAAAAAACAATAGTATGGCTGACAAAGGTAAAATCGTTGTTATTAAAGACGGCGAAGGTGGCATTATCAAACATCCCAAAACCGGTGTTGAGTATTCTTTCGCACAGGCAAATCATAAGCAGCTTTGCCTCAATGTAGGTGACAAAGTGAAGTTCGATCTTCTTTCCGTTAAAGCTGGAACAGTTGAATGCGCCGTGAACGTAGAGCGGATCACTGCAGGCGTTGTTCTCTCTGTAGACGGAACAGGCGGTGGTTTTCTGTCCGAGCGTCAGACCGACAAGAAGGTTGCATTTTACCAACCTTTTTCTACAGAACAGGCGATTTCTGTTGGCGACGTAGTTCGCTATACGCTGATCCCAACCGATAGAGGCGAACTCGCTGTCAATCTGGTAGAGGTCGACGAATAAGAAACAATTTTTCATTGGTTACAGGCGGGCACACCCCGCCTGTTTTCGTATATTCGATGGCTAACCTCCCGGTATGAATTCAAAGGCTTTTATTTTATTTGCGTGCCTCAGCCTTTGCAGTTTTTTCCCCCTCACTGCCCAGCAGTCAAAAATTGACAGCCTGAAGCCGATTTTGGCGCAGCATTCCGATACTTCACGCATCCGGTATCTCCTGCTTGTCAGCGAAGCGTATCTCACATTTTCAGCCAAGAAAGCTATTGATCCTGCAGCGGAAGCCCGTATGCTCGCTGTGCAGGCAGGCGATGAAAAAAAAGAAGCCAATGCCCTGCTATGGCTCGGTAAAGCGTATGCGCGCACCGGAAATATGAATGATGCGATTGGCTGTTTCAACCAGTCGATCATCCTGATGAAAAAAACCGGCACCGACATGGAGGTCGGAGACCTGTTGATCAACGAAGGAAATGCGTACAACGATGCAGGTTTGTATGACCAGGCTTTAACGGCCAGTCTGGATGCGTACAAGCTTTTTGAAAAAGCAGGTGACAAAAAAGGCATGGCGCGATCGCTGATCGTTTCCGGAAATGCGTATCGCCTGACTAAGAATCCGACCAAAGCGTTGATCGACTACGAGAAAGCCCTGGCATTTTCGAGAGACATCAAAGATCAGAATCTTCAAGCCAGTTGCCTGAATAATCTCTCCATCGTGTACGGCAACAGCGGCGATCATGAAGCGGCACTCGATGCATTGGTTCAGGCGAAAGACATTCATGAAAAATCCGGCAATACATACGCGCTGGCCAAAGTGCTGAACAACATCGGTGGAGAATACCTGCAGATGGAGCGATACGAAGACGCCACAGGATTTTATTTGCAGGCGCTCGACATCCGCAAAACGTTGGGTGATCAGCGCGGACAGGTTTCCACGCTGAATAACCTGGGAGCGGTGAGCCTGGGCCAGCGGAATCCCGATAAGGCGATCGAGTATTACCTGCGTGCATTGGAACTTGCCAAAGACATCGAAGCGCTCGATATGCAGATGCAGATCTATGAATCGCTCTACGAGGCGTACGTGATGAAAGAGGATACGGAGAAGGCTTTCGGGTATTACAAGAAATTTACTTCGATCAAAGATTCCATTTATACTTCCGATCTCTCCGAAAGTATCGCGGAAATGCAGGCCCGCTTTGATGTGGAAAAAGCAGAAGGCGAAGCACGCGCTACGGAGAAACAGAAGAAACTTATTCTCTGGTCTTCCATCATCGGGGCTTTCCTTTTGACGATTATCATTTTTGTGATCTGGCGTCAATCCATCACGCGGAAAAAAGTAAACGTGGCATTGAATCTCCAGAAACTGGAGATCGAAAAGAAGAACGATGCGTTGAACAATGCGAACCAGGAAATCGAACTGAAGAACAAAGACATTACGGATAGTATCCGCTATGCACGCCGCATCCAGGAGGCTATTCTCCCGGAACTGGAATTTGCCACATCGATCGGTGAATACGGATTTGTCCTTTACAAACCGAAGGACATTGTGAGCGGCGATTTTTACTGGATGGAAAAGAAAGGCGATCTCGTGCTGTTTGCCGCTGTGGATTGTACCGGTCATGGTGTCCCCGGCGCATTTGTGAGTATCGTGTGCAGCAATCTCCTGAGCCAGGCTGTGAATGAACATGGATTGCGTGAACCGAACGATATTCTCAACGACGTGAATGCGCGTCTTTCTGTAACACTTCGTCAGCGCGTTGATGAATCCAAAGTCCGCGATGGAATGGACATTGCATTGTGCTGCCTGAACAAGCGTACCGGTACATTGCATTTTGCAGGAGCGTTTAATCCCGCGTGGATTATCCGCAAAGGTGAGATCATCGAACTGAAAGCCGATAAATTTCCGGTTGGAAATTTCGAAGACGAGAAACTTCGCGTCTACATGAAACAGGTGGTGCAGCTCGAAAGGGGAGACCGCATTTACGTATTCTCCGATGGATACTCCGATCAGTTCGGCGGGCCTTTGGGCAAGAAATACAAACGCAACCAGTTCGTCGCATTTCTTCAGAAAATTCAGGATCGCCCGATCCATGAACACAAGTATCTCCTGGAGCAGGAACACATTGCCTGGAAAGGTGGAATCGAGCAGATCGACGATATTCTCGTGATGGGGGTTGAGTATCCGATGGGGTAGAAAAGTTTCGGGTTTCGGGTTGCCCTTCGGCAAGCTCAGGGCGCGCCTGCGGCAGCAAGGAATTTTTTCTTTTTTTCCTTTCACTTCGTTCAAG
>DATHKF010000684.1:0-32281 GCA_035489505.1 Bacteroidia bacterium
CAGCAGAAAAAGGACTTGATCTCAGCGGAGTTTCCGGCACCGGCGATTATGGCCGTGTGGTGAAACGCGACATTGCCACCTGGCATCCCGGCAAAATGGGCGGACTTGCATTTGGCAGCCCGGTTATCAATACCACCGAAGGATTTACCGAAGAACCTGTTTCGCAAATGCGTAAAACCATTGCGCGCCGTTTGTCGGAAAGCAAATATGCCGCACCGCATTTCTATCTCACGATGGAAATCGACATGGACCAGGCTGTAAAATCGCGTGAAGCCATCAATGCGCTTTCACCCGTGAAAGTTTCATTCAACGACATGGTGATCCGTGCCTGTGCAGCTTCGTTGCGCCAGCACCCGAAAGTGAATTCATCGTGGCTCGGAGATAAGATCCGTTACAACCAGCATATTCACATTGGTGTTGCGGTGGCCGTTGAAGACGGACTGCTCGTGCCTGTGGTGCGTTTCGCCGACCAGAAATCGTTTGTGCAGATCGGAAATGAGGTTCGTGATCTTGCGAAGAAAGCCAAAGAGAAAAAACTCCAGCCTTCCGAATGGGAAGGAAACACATTCACGATTTCCAATCTCGGGATGTTTGGAATAGACGAATTCACAGCCATCATTAATCCACCGGATGCATGCATTCTCGCTGTAGGCGGAATTAAAGACACACCGGTAATTCGCAACGGACAAGTTGTTCCGGGCAAAGTGATGAAAGTTACTTTAAGCTGCGATCACCGCGTGGTGGATGGAGCAACAGGCGCAGCGTTTTTGCAGACGCTGAAGATGATGTTGGAGAACCCGGTGACGATACTCATTTAATTTAACCGCAGAGGCGCGGAGGCGCAGAGAAATTGGTTTGGCGCAGCCTGCAATGGTCGCTGAGCCTTTCATTGGTGCATACCGTAAACTCTGCGAACATTGCTGACTCTTTAAGTAATGTGCTCTGCGACTCCGCGACTCCGCGGTAAAAATTTCATCCCTGGCTTATCATGAAAAAAAAGTACCAGGAGGGGAACTGCCTGGCACCATGCGGTCGGATTGATGGGGGCATCAATCTGTATATTTCAGATATAGGGAATGCGGTTTACAGGTCGGCTGTTTCTTTTTCGCTCGGATTGATCCGGACATTACGGTGATACTGCCTGTTGTATTCAAAGTCTTTCGTTTTCTCGTGGTAGTTGATGTGCGCTACAGGAAAATCATCAAACGTGTTGGGCTCAGCATTATTGGGGATAAATGTGATGAGGTAACGGAACGTGTAGCTTTTAGAAAGACCTTCTTCAGGAACGTGCGTATCAATAAGCAGCACGCGTTCTTTATATCCTTCTTTCACGAATTTGATCGCATAGTTCCGGTTCAGGTCGAGATCGAAGAACACTTCTTTTCTCGCATCCACGAAGAATGTATCGGTCGGCGCACCATTCTCGAAAACATAGACCCAGTAATTACTCACTACTTTTCCACCTACGGCCATGTTGCCAGAAAGGAGTACAATGTGCTCAGCCGGCTTCTCTTTGGCTTCGTCGGCGTTAACGGTTAATCCTGCAAGGAGGAAGGTGAGTGTGATTAATGCAGTTTTCATCAGTTGTTGTTTTTGATGAAGCAAACCTACTGCGGCCGGGGCGGCGGTTAAAACCAGTGCTGGTCAAATCTTTGCGGATGTAAGATTCTGCCGGAAATTGTATAAAAAACGACAGTGTCTCAGTTTGAACATTTGCTATTTGACACGGCGACACGGCGCATTTTTACGGTATTTCTTATTCTAAGCCCGGGCGCTCACGGCGAGATAACGGTAACTTCACTATAGAATGAAAGATTTCCGCTTGGCGGAAATACAATTGGTCTCGCCGTGAACGCGCGGGCTTAGAACGGGTTTTGTGCTTCTTTTAGCGCCGTGTCGCCGTGTCAAAAAGCAAAGTGAGACACTACCAAAAAAACCGTCCCCTCCTGGTTCCGAAGTTTCGGGAGGGAGGGGATGGTGGGTCCTGTATCTGTCATCGGGGGACTGATGACAAGTGTTCAGGATTTGAAAATGAGGTGCCTGTGCTTCCGGTTGACGGTGGCAAACATACAAAACGGTCGCCGGATTTTAAATTCAAATTCGACGTAGTGCAGAATTAGTGGTTACATAAGACAACATTGAGTCAAAAATTGTGTAAATTTTTGTAGGATATGGGCTACAAACCAGATCCTACGAAGAAATTTTTAGAAGCCGTTGGCGATAACATCCGTTATTATCGCAAGAAGCGCGGATTTACACTTGAGGCTCTCGGTGAAGATATCGGTGTCGACAAAGCAAGGATGCACAAAATCGAGCGTGGTCAGAACCTTACATTACTCACGTTGCTCCGGCTTTCAGCCTTTCTTGAAGTCACCATCGCGAAACTGATCGATACCGACATCTACGTTTCCTGTGAGGATACGGAGCGTTACGTGAAGGGCAAACAGACCCGTCGCGCACGGCCAAAGAAGGCAAAGAAAGTTGTGAAGAAAAAATAACGGATTATTCCTTCGCTTTCTTCTTTCGTTTTTTAGGTATCACCACCTTCACTTCCGAAGTCTGAGGCCCGAGCCGTTTGGGCCACCACGTTATTCCGGCTGAGAACGACATGGCCAATGGCGCTCCCGGCGTGAATCCTGCATTGACGTCAAATTCCTCCGACACTTTCCAATGCCAGGCAAATTCTCCGCCAATCGGAAAGATCTTCCATTGAACATCGCCGATGTTGCGCGAATGATAACGGTTGAAAAAGCCTTTGTCTTCGTATTCATCAAAGCGATTCCAGTCCTCGCGGTAGTACAACAGCGGACCAAGTCCCAGCATGAAGCGGTGTTTCTTTTTCTCGAATACCAGCGCGCGGACTCCGATGTGCGTAAAGCCACCCCATCCACCTGAGCAATCGGTAAAGAATCCCTGCATGCCGGTTACGCAGATAAGATCTTTGTACACGTAGTGATCAACAGACGCGAATCCCCCAAAGTTGAGAACGAATCGCGCCTGTTTGTCGAGCTTATACGGCTGTATACTCGCAGTCTGGTCACCAAACGGATGAATCGTCATTCCAAAATACCGGAATGAAAAACTCGTTTGCCCGCTTGCTTCCAGTACGAATACCAGGAAGAAAAAACAGAAGAGCTTTTTCATTATTTCTTCAATAACCAGATGAGTGGTTCCAGGGCGGATTTCGCCAGGCGATGAATCACATTGTACTTGCCGTATTTTTGCACAAACCCCGGCGACCAGCTGTAATACCAGCGCACAAACCATCTGCCCGCTCCTGATTTTTGCAACGTGTTATCGCGGAAACGACGGAGCACCCAAACTTCCGGCGCATCGTAACTTCCATACACCATCGTAGCGATGTAACAACCGCTGTCGCTGCCTGAACTGCCTGAATCACTACCGGAACTGCCTGAATCGCTGCTTGAACTATCGCTGCTGTTGCCGGAACTGGTATTGCTGCTGTCTGCACTTTCTGCAGAAGCCCACACCGATACACCGATCAAACCGATCGTGAGAACGAGACCGATAAGGATCATGAGCAAAAGCGAAAGCGCCGACATGGATTGAATGAACGAAGCGCGGCCATCAAATCCCATCAAGGCAACCTGCTTGATGTTGTTTTTCGGAATGGCAACGAGCGTTGAATCCGACAGCGGAATATTTTCGTCCTGCATGTAGATGTTCATGTCGTTTTTGTGATGCTTGCTTTTTCCAGTGGTCAGCGCCGAAGAATCAACACGTACTGCGTAACCATACATTGTATCACCGGATGTGTACACATTGTTCACGCGGAATATACCGTCGGAGTTGTGCATATACACGTTGTACCCGGAGAGGTAATCTGCAATCTCATTATCACTGAAAAGAACTTCCGTAGGTTGTTCAACCGGTTTGTAAACGCGGCAGGCACCCATTAACAAAACAAAAAACGTAATCGCGACAAATCGTAGCGTTGTTTTCATAGCATGTTGTTTAGTGAATAGCTGAAAGATAGATAGTGATCCACAAATGCCGCGCCATATTCAGGCACATTTCAGGCGATTTTCTCTTGTTCATTTGTTGGTACAAGTTAAATTTACCGGTTGTCGAAAATCAACAACAGGTTATCGACGATCATGTTGTAACCCGATTCAAACTATTGAATAAGTAAATTCGCACGTGGCAGACAGTTTTCTCGATACGCCGGTAGAATTTTTGAAAGGAGTTGGTCCTGAACGTGCGCGTGTACTTAAAACTGAATTCGATATTCAAACGTTTGGCGACCTGCTGAAGTGGTATCCGTACCGGCATGTTGACCGCACAAAATTTTACTCCACGTCGGAAATTCACGCAGACCTTCCATACGTGCAGTTGAAAGGACAAATCCTGAACCTGCAGATTATCGGCAAGCAAAAAGGTCAGCGTGCAGTTGCACAACTGGTCGATGGAAAAGGAAGTCTTGAACTCGTTTGGTTCCAGGGATTGAAATGGTTGCAGGGAAAATATGTTCCGGGAAAAGAGTACATCGTTTTCGGGAAGCCAACAGTGTACGGTGGAAAAATAAATATTGCACATCCCGATATCGAAGAAGTCAAAGAAGAAAATGCTCCGCGTGCGAATGTTCTTCAGCCCATGTATTCTTCATCAGAGAAAGCCAAATTCAAGGGCCTTGATTCCAAAGGAATTTTGAAACTGATGAAAGTGCTTGTGCCAATGGCTGAAGGCAAGGTGCCGGAAATTCTACCCGCGTCGGTGATTGAAAAACTGAAAATGCTCCCGCGTTCTGAAGCACTGAAGCAGATTCATTTTCCTTCGGATGCAGCGATTCTTCGCCGGGCAGAAGCACGGATCAAGTTCGAGGAATTCCTGATGATCCAGTTGCGTTTGCTGCGCGTGAAGAACCTGCGGAAAACAAATTTCAAAGGATTTGATTTTGGAACCGTTGGTGAAAAGTTCAACAGCTTTTACAAAGACAATCTTCCGTTCCCGCTTACGAATGCACAGAAGCGTGTGATTAAAGAAATCCGCGCCGACATGGGAAGCGGTAAACAAATGAATCGTTTGCTGCAGGGAGACGTGGGCAGCGGGAAAACCGTTGTTGCACTCATGTGCATGCTCATTGCAAACGATAACGGTTTCCAGGCCTGTCTCATGGCGCCAACGGAAATTCTGGCGAACCAGCATTTTCATTCCATCAGCGAATTGCTGCATGGACTTCCGGTGCGGATTGCGATGCTTACCGGAAGTTCGAAGCGATCGGAACGAAAAGTATTGCATGAAGCGTTGCGCAATGGCGAAATCGATATTCTGATTGGTACTCACGCGCTCATCGAAGATGAAGTGAAGTTCCGCAACCTTGGCTTTGTGGTGATCGACGAGCAGCATCGTTTTGGTGTAGAGCAGCGGTCGAAACTCTGGAAGAAGAATACGAATCCACCGCACATTCTCGTCATGACTGCAACGCCTATTCCGCGTACGCTCGCAATGACGTTGTACGGCGATCTTGATACTTCGGTAAT
Organism: Bacteroidia bacterium; assembly: GCA_035489505.1. Classification (GTDB taxonomy): domain Bacteria; phylum Bacteroidota; class Bacteroidia; order Palsa-965; family Palsa-965. Next base: position 5,502 of record DATHKF010000684.1, read on the forward strand.
CGATGAACTACCGCCGGGACGCAAGCCGATTAAAACCGTTCATTATTTCGACTCGCAACGTTTGCGTGTGTTTGGTTTTATGAAAGAGCAGATCGAACTGGGAAGACAGGTCTACGTGGTGTATCCATTGATCCAGGAATCGGAGAAGATGGATTACAAAGATCTCATGGATGGATACGAGAGCATATCGCGTGCGTTTGCACCACCGGAATTTCGCGTGAGTATTGTTCACGGAAAAATGAAACACGCCGACAAAGATTTCGAAATGCAGCGGTTTGTGAAACGCGAAACGCACATCATGGTTGCCACAACGGTGATTGAAGTGGGCGTGAATATTCCGAACGCCAGCGTGATGGTGATTGAGAGTGCAGAACGTTTCGGCTTGTCGCAACTTCACCAGCTGCGCGGAAGGGTGGGGCGTGGTGCGGAACAATCTTTCTGCATCCTGATGACCGGAAGTAAACTGAGCAAAGATTCGAAACTGCGCATGGACACCATGGTGCGTACAAACGATGGGTTCGAAATTGCGGAAGTCGACCTGAAGCTCCGTGGCCCCGGTGATCTCGAAGGAACACAACAGAGCGGACTAACCGGTTTGCGGCTTGCCGACATTACTAAAGACGTAAGCATTTTGAAGCACGCGCGCGGAGTAGCTGCGGAAATTCTCGATGCTGATCCGGCGCTGGAGAAAAAAGAGAATGCGCCGCTGTATGCGGAACTGGCGCGGGAGCAGAGTAGTTCGGTGAATTGGGGACGAATCAGTTAATGTGCTGATGTGAAAATGTGCTAATTGATCCTTCGGCAAGCTCAGGACGCGCCTGCGGCAGCAAGGAATTTTTTCTTTTGTGTTATTAACCCCGGGTTACGATCCTTCGGATCTCACCCGGGGTTAATAACATTCGACCCCTTCAGGGTCGTGCAATTCACAAAGAAGCAAATGCCGGGACTTTCAAAGTTGCGCGACCGTGAAGGGGGCGAATGTCCCTTGAACGAAGTGAAAGGGAAAAATGATTTGCTAAAATCTTTGTCGACTTCGATACAATTAACTGTTGTCACTTCGAGTGTCCGACGAAGGAGGAGGTATCGAGAAGCGACAACAGTTAATCACTCAGTCTGACAAAGATTTTAGCAAATCATTCCATCGGAATCTTCAACGCATCCATCTCTTTCTTCCACTGCGTAGTGAGCGCGGTTTGTCCGTACAGATCAGCGAGGCTGTAGAGCAATTGAATCTGCCCGATCTTATTGCCCTGGTCGCCGGAAGGACGCGGAAGTGTGTCGTACCATTTCACACATTGTATAAAATGCGTGAATGCTTCGTTCGCAATTTTGTTGGCGAGTACATTATCGCCGCTCATCCATGCCGCATCGGTGAGACTGATCCAATAATCGTCGGGCAGAATTTGCGAAGCAGGAATACGTTCCGTGCAGATGCGTACAAGATCAGCCGCTTCATCGTTCATTCCTGCTTCTGCGAGTGCATGTGCAGTAACTGCGCATGAATACCTGTACGGATCGCTGAACATGCGTTGCGTGGTTTCATCGGCATACACATCCGGATTTTCAAGTCCGCCCCAGCTGAATTTCTCTGTGAAAAGCCGGTAGCATTTTTCAAGATTCACCAAAGGACGCTCGGTGAGATCAGGATCTTCGCGGTGATTGAACGTTGGTACAAAACGGTACGTTAATCCTTCGAGCTGCAGGTAATTTCCAAGACCACCGTAGCAGCTCATAGGCATATTCACAGCGAAATGAATCGGACGTTTCCATTCGTTGTGTGCAAGAATATCCAGGATGATGATCTGATCTTTCAAAAGATAACTTCCCGGAATCGTCCAGACTACTTCACCCGAATCATTGTCCGCCGCAATTTTCACGAAGCGTGTGGGAATATAATTCACCGTATCGCCCGACATGGTTTCATACTTGTACTGAAAATCTTCCTGCGTAAAAAATGTAACCACATTTTCCAGGAGCATGGTGTCCTTACCGGCATCAATGCTCAGCCAGTCGCGGGTTCCTTCGCGGTATTGCCACGGATCGAGGGAAATAGGCATAGGCTCGGATGTGTATTGTTTTTTCTTGGCCTGGTCGATGTACCAATCGCTGCGGAACAGGGAAAGACAAACAATACGCACATCGCGACGAATGCCTAAAACTTCCTGGGCGTACCACAAAGGGAAAGTATCATTGTCGGCGTACGTAAACAGGATTGCATTTTTCTCGCACGATTCCAGCATACTTACGGCCAGGTCGCGCGCTACGGTACGGTGTGAGCGATTGTGATCGTCCCAGTTCTGCACGAGCACAATAGTGGGAACAATTCCGCTTACGGCAACTGCAGCAACGAGCGTGAGTGTTCTGCCCACGCTTTTTTTCAGATCATAAAGAACCATCACACCGAGCCCGATCCAGATGGCGAATGCGTAGAACGAACCCACATAGGCATAATCACGCTCACGTGGTTGCCACGGCGTTTGATTGAGATAAACAACAACACAGAGACCCGTGAATAAAAACAAGAGCGTTGTAACCAGCGCATCGCGCTTTGCCCACATGAAGTGATAAATGATCCCGATGATTCCCAGTATGAGCGGAAGAAACCAATACCCGTTGCGCGCTTTGTTGTTTTTTAAAAGTGTGGGTTCAATATCGTGATCACCGATACGGAAATCATCGAGGAATGAAATGCCCGATCGCCAGTTACCTTCTGCATCACCGCCATAGCCGGCGAAATCGTTTTGTCGTCCAACAAAATTCCACATGAAGTAACGGAGATACATCCAGCCTACCTGGTACGTAGTGAAGAACCGCATGTTTTCGCTGAACGTTGGAATATTGACAACGGCGCTCTTCCCATCTTCATTCGCGAAATCAACTTCGTTGCCTTTGATCTCTACCCAGTTGGTGTACGCACTTTTGTGGCCGGAGCTGTACATGCGCGGGAAAAATACGCAACCGCGGCTGTCGTAATTCAGAACGGTTCCTTTGCGTGAATCACTCACGATGTAGCGACCCGATTTTTCATCTTTCACGTAAACCGGGTTTCCATCGGCCCACGGTTCTTTTGCATCCTGCGGCGAATTGAACTGCGGCCCGTACAGCAAAGGCCAGTCGCCATACTGTTCGCGATTGAGGTACGACAACAAACTCACCGGATCGGAAGGATTGTTTTCATTGATCGGAGTTCCTGCATTGGCGCGAATCACGATCACGAGAAAACTGGAATAGCCAAGCAGCAATACCGTGAAAGCGAGAACAGATGTATTGAGCCAGCGGATTTTATTTTTGATGGACCACCACAATCCGAACACAATCAGTGCGGCCAGCAAAACAAAAAAGGCGATGATCCCGGAATTGAACCGCATGCCCATTTCGTTCACAAAAAATAATTCACTCTTCCCGGCAAGTTTTACAATTCCCGGAATGAGTATGTCTTGTATGCCACCAAGCAGCACGAGTGCAGTAACAAATGTGATGAGGAATCCGCGCCACGTGATGCGTTGTGTTTTCCGGAAGTACCAGATGAAAACGAGTGCGGGAATTGCAAGAAGGTTCAACAGATGCACTCCGATGGACATTCCGATGAGTGCCGCAATCAATACAATCCAGCGGTCGCTGCGCGGATCGTCGGCCTGGTCTTCCCAGCGCAACATCGCCCAGAAAACAATGGCGGTGAAAAGTGATGACAACGCGTACACTTCGCCTTCCACTGCCGAAAACCAAAACGAATCGGTGAATGCATACGTGAGCGATCCGCACATGCCGGCAAGCATCACGAGTACCAGTCGTCCCTGCGAGAAAGGTTGCTGGTAACGGAGAATAATTTTCTTCGCGAGATGCGTGATGGTCCAGAACAAAAACATGACGGTTGCAGCGCTCGCCAGTCCCGACATGCAATTCACCAGCCAGGCTACGTTTTCATTATTTCCGAATGACAGTAATCCAAAAGCGCGACCGAGAATCATGAAGAACGGCGCTCCCGGAGGGTGACCGCTTTCGAGTCCCCAGGCGCAGGCAATGTATTCGCCGCAATCCCAGAAACTGGCTGTTGGTTCGAGTGTGAGCAGGTAAACAATTGCCGCGATGGCAAAGACGATCCAACCGGTAATAATGTTGAGAAGACGGTATTGTGGAGGAAGGTTCATGAGGGGCAAAGATATTCTTTACCTGTGACTTTAAGCACCGATGCAGGGGGGCAGTGTCTCACTTTGCTTTTTGACACGGTCCGATAGCAATCGGGAGCGCATTTTTACGGCATTTCTTATTCTAAGCCCAGGCGCTCACGGTGAGATAACGGTAACGCGCCGTGAGCGCCCGGGCTTAGAACGGGTTTCGTGCTTCTTTTAGCGCCGTGTCACCGTGTCAAAATTATCAAATGTTCAAACTGAGACACTACCGGGGAGGGAATACACTCTTTTCGGGAGCCGGCTTTTATTTACCTTTGTCCTCTATGAAAATATCGCTGAATTGGCTGAAGGAATACTATCAAACCGGATTGTCTGCGGAGGAAATTGCTGCGGCATTAACCGGGTCGGGACTTGAAGTAGAAAGCATCGAATCGTTTGAAAGTCTTCCGGGCGGATTGCGTGGCGTGGTAATTGGTGAGGTGAAGGAAAAAGAGAAACATCCGAACGCCGATAAATTATCGCTCACCAAAGTGGATGTGGGTGGCGACCAATTGCTGAGTATTGTGTGTGGCGCGCCGAATGTGGAAGCAGGACAGAAAGTTGTTGTTGCTACGGTTGGTGCCATGCTGTACCCAACCGAGGGTGAAGCGTTCGAAATAAAAAAATCAAAAATCCGGGGCGAACTTTCCGAAGGAATGATCTGCGCGGAAGATGAAATAGGTTTGGGAAAATCGCACGCCGGCATTATGGTTCTTGATGCCGATGTGAAGGTGGGAACGCCCGCTGCAGAATATTTCAATGTTTCTTCAGACACCGTTCTGGAAATTGGTCTTACACCGAACCGCGCCGATGCGGCTTCGCATTTTGGTGTAGCGCGTGACCTTGCCGCTGTTGTTTTGGCGCAGGCACTGATCAACGACATTCACGCAGAATCACCCGGGCCATCTTTCCCCGCGGTATCTGCATTGACGGAAGAACTTCCGGCCTGTGACATCACCGTGGAAATCGAAGATGCGAATGCCTGCAAACGTTACTCCGGGTTAATCCTGAACAACGTGCAGGTTGGCCCTTCGCCGTCGTGGCTGCAGGATCGCTTGAAAGCCATTGGACTTCGCCCGATCAACAACATCGTGGACATCACCAATTACGTGATGCACGAAACAGGTCAGCCTTTGCATGCATTCGACGCAGCAAAAATTGAGGGCGGAAAAATAATCGTGAAGAAAGTGGTTGAAGGAACAAAGTTCACCACGCTCGACGGAACGGAACGCACGCTTACTGCAAACGACCTCCTGATTTGTGATGCAACAAAACCGATGTGCATTGCCGGTGTGTTCGGCGGACTCGATTCCGGTGTAACAGAAAACACCAAACGTGTATTTCTCGAGAGTGCGGCGTTTGACGCTGTGCACGTGCGTAAGACCGGGAAACATCACCAGTTGAAAACCGATTCATCGTTTCGCTTTGAACGCGGATCAGACCCGGAAATAACTGTGCAGGCTTTGTTGCGTGCAACATTTCTTGTGGAGGAGACAGGGGCCGGTGAAATTGCATCACAGGTCACAGATATTTATCCTGGCAAAACAGAACAAATCGAAATTGCTTTTTCATTCGATTACTGCGACCAGCTCGTTGGAAAAACAATTGACCGGCAGATCATCCGTAAAATCCTGACGGCGCTGGGCATCCAGATTATTTCCGATGGAAAAGATGCGTTGCTGCTTTCGGTTCCGCATTACAAAGTAGATGTAACACGCCCGGCCGATGTGGTGGAAGAAATTCTCCGCGTGTACGGATACAACAATATCGGTTTCCCGGAGAAGCTGCAGATCTCTGCATCGCCAATGAAACATCCGGATCCGGAAAATGTCCGCGAAACGGTGGCGAATACACTTGCAGCACGCGGCTTCCGTGAGTTGCTGAATAATTCGCTGACAAAAACTTCGTACTACGAACAGCTGCAAGGCTATGAAGCAGAATACGCAGTGAAATTGATCAACCCGTTGAGCTCCGATCTCGGTATGATGCGCATGAGTTTACTTTTCGGCGCGTTGGAATCTGTAACGTATAACCAGAACCGAAAAAATCCGGATCAGCGTGTGTTTGAATTCGGGAAAGTGTACGGGACAAAAGCGGAAGCGGATAAGGAAGGCTGGATGTGGGACGAGCAGGAGCAATTGATTTTGCTGATGACCGGCCGCAAAAGTCCGGAGAGCTGGTCGGCCGATTCAACACCGATTTCCTTTGGCGATTTGCGCCGTGAAACAGAAACGATCCTTCAGCGCCTGCGTTTGCAGGGAGTCAAATGGCAGCCGCTTGAAAATGCATTGTACACCGAAGGACTTGCCGGATTTGTGGGCAAGCATGAAGTGGCGCGCATGGGAATGGTTGCCGGGAAAGTCCTGAAGCAGACCGATACGCAATCGGCTGTTTATGCGGCAGAGTTTGAATGGAGTACTATTCTTCGCGTGCTGAATAAAATGAAAGACACACGCTTTGAAGAAGTTTCCAAATTCCCTGCAGTACGTCGCGATCTTGCGCTGGTCATCGACAAAGTCGTGAAGTACCAGCAGCTCGAAGAAATTGCCTGGAACACCGAACGGAAATTGTTGCGCGGCATCAACCTGTTCGACGTGTACGAAGGTGACAAGCTGGGCTCCGGAAAAAAATCATACGCGTTGAGTTTCACCTTGCAGGATAACGATGCCACGCTGACCGATAAGCAGATTGATAAGACGATGGAAAGGTTGCAGAAGGCGTTTGAAGAACAGGTGGGCGCCAGCATCAGGAGTTAATTCACCGCAGAGGCGCAGAGTCCATTGTTGGAAGTGAGCAAAGGTCGCGGAGGTTTTGAGATAGTGTAAAATAAAAAATGGCAGCGAATTTTCGCTGCCATTTTTTATTTCTCTGCGTCTCCGCGGTGAAATTATTTTATTAGCTGCGTTTCGATATACGTCTTAATCCGCGCCCGGTTTCCTTCCGCATCGCGGAATGCTTTGTACTGGTTCCAGAACGAAATGTGGAACATGCTTACCATTGCGAAGCAATCAAGGTAACCTTGTTCCTGCATCTTGCGTGCAAAACCGATTTCTTTGTCTTCGGTGTCTGATTTCTTCAGCATGTATTCCCAGCTGTACACTTCCAGGTATTTCTGTTCGGTAACGGTTTGCGATTTGGTAACTACACCGTCATCATCGCAATAATCATACAGTTTGTCTTTTGCGTTGCGGTAGAAATTCCATGGCTCCTCGTCTGGTGTTGACTGGGAAGTTACGCTCATCATGTTCGGGAAATAATCGCGCGACATCCAGTGACGTTTAAACGTTTTGTCTTTCTTATCGCAGGCTTCTTCGAGTGAAGTGAAATATCCCACGTGAGGATACTGGATAATTGCTTCAATACACGCACTGTATACCTCGTCCCACTTCTTGTCTGATTTGAGACATTCGATCATGTAGTAACGCGGGGTGAGCATTTCCGGCTGCAGGGCGCTTGCTTTTGCAAACCAGGTAACGGCTTTGTCCCATTTCTCGTCTTTGTAGTAGCAGAAGCCAATGTCCAAAGTTGCCGAATAGTAATTCGGTTCTTCGTCGATTGCTTTCTGGTACTGGCGGATTGCCGCAGTGTAATTCTGCTTGGAATATTCTTCATCACCTTTCGAGCGGAGTTCTTTCGCATCATCGCTGATGGTTGTATCCACTGTAGGCTCAATGATCATATCGTGCAGGATCGACGACGCCAGGATCTGGTTATTGGCATAGTTGGTAGCCATGTAGCACGCAACGAGCAATTCGCCGCGGTACTGTGTTGATTTGAGTTTGTCAAAATCAACGTTCACAGTTCCGCTCTTTCCGGCTTTCTTAATGAGTCCGGCAATGTCTTTCGAAAACTGAACATTGTACCGTGTGTTCTCATAAATGATGCGGAGGGTCCACAATTCTTCATCGTAAATGTGTGCCATCTGCACTTTGGTAATGGTGCTGATGGCTTTGTCGTACTTTCCTTTATTGTAAAGGACTTTCGACTTCTCTACAGATTTTGTTTCGGCTGCAGTGTAATTCTGGGCGAATGCAGGAGCAGCAATCAGAAAGGCGATCAGGGCAGTGAACAGGCCTTTCACTAGCGTGTTTTTTGACATAGGTGTTATTTGCTTGTTTATTGACGGGTCAGCGTTGCAGTACATGTATCAATTGAACTTCCGTCGTTAACGGTGTAGCTCATATTGATACTGTTGTTTCCGTTCATACTTCCGCTTCCCTGCAACTGGCTGGCGTTGTACGTTTGATTGGCCAACGTCAGATTAGATCCCGAAACAGTAGCTACTGCTTTGAAGCCGAAACCAACATTGTAAAAATTTTCCATCAGAACCTGCGTCGTGCTTGTGGTCGACAGGTTAATGTGTACGTCGTATGGAGTTTGTCCGATCTGTGAACTCTGCTCTACGCAGTGCCACACATCAACAAACTTGTCGCGGTCATCGGTCGGCTCTGCTTCGTCGGGCTGACAGGAAACTGCAAAAAAAGCAACCGGCACGAGGGCCAGAATGAGCTTTTTGAATGGGATTGATTTCAACATTTTCATAGCAAATATGGCATTTTTAGAGGTATATGGCAAATGGAATGCCACAAACTATCCCAAAACGGATGCTTGAAATCTGGCTGGAACGACCCTATAAGTGGTTAAATCAGTGCTGTGGGGAAATTTTCTGCTCCAGTTCATGCCGCAAACTGCGGTCATATTTCACAAAAATATTGAGCCAGATGTTGCGTGCCAGCCTGAAGAACAGGGGGAATGCGAGGATATACACGGTAAGCACAAACCCGAGGAGCACGACAAAACTCACGTCAAAAAGCAGGTAGAGGAGATAACCGGGAATAAACATGGCACCCACCGATAGGGCATAACTCACGTACATGGCGCCGTAGTAAAATCCGGTTTCAGGTTCGTAAGCCTGGCCGCATTTTTCGCATTTCGTTTTCATTTGTCCGAGTTTGGACAGGTGATACGGGTTGTTGTCGACGTACAGGTTATCGAGATTGCAGCGGGGACATTTGGAGTTGATGACACTGTTGAGGAAGCCTTCCATAGGTCATGTATTTGGTTGTATAAAATTACAAAGGAAGGCAGGAAAAAAGAATGATTTTCGTCAGGTAAACGGGATTAATCGGTGAATGAACGGCTGTCGCTAATGGCTCACCGGAAATCAAATTCCAGACCTGTCATTACTTGTATGCCTGGATTAAAACTTCGGTTGGAATTTTCAAACTATCGTGTAGCAATCGAATCATTTCCAAAGTCAACTTTCGCTTACGGCTCAGTATTTCACTTGCACGACTTTTCAGGCCGACAATATTTGCCAGGTCACTTTGAGTATATCCCATTTGTTCCATGCGGAATTTTATAGCCTCGATGGGATCCGGAAATCCTATTGGAAAGTGCTCATCTTCGTATTTCTCAATCAGGATTGCAAGGATTTCGAGTTCATCGCCCTCACGCGAACCTTTTTTTGCATCAAAAATGACTTCCAGCCGTGCAAGTGCATTTTGATAATCCTTTTTGTTTTTAATGGGTTTTATTGTCATGGTTTCTAAATATTATTTGCGGCCACTTTGTCGTACTCGGCGAAGTTATTTCAAATGGTCAATCCATCAATTTTCTTCGGATGAACATTTTCCGGATGGAGTTCGTAAACCGCTTGTCGGTCGGGTATTTACGGTCCGTGGTGATGTTGTTAAAAATCAGCGCGACAACGAAAAGTATGAGCGTGCCGGTCAACACCGGTGACAGTACATACCAGTAACCGAGCGCTTTGATTTTTTCCGAACCGATCACCGCAATCAATGCCGTAGCACCGCCGGGAGGATGCAGGGTTTTGGTGATCTGCATGAATACAATGGAAAGTGCAACTGCCAGCGGAGCGGTAATCCAGATAATGTCAGGCAGAAATTTGTAGATTGTTACGCCGATCAATGCAGAAATGACGTGACCGCCGATTAAGTTCCGCGGCTGCGCCAGTGGACTTTGAATGGCACCGTAAACCAAAACGCTCGATGCTCCAAAAGAACCGATCAGGAAAATGTTTTCATCCCGGCTCAATAAACTTCCCTGGAAAAAAGCAATTAATCCGATGCCGATGAATGCTCCGATGAACGACCAGAAGTGTTCTTTGTAGTCGACTAAAGTTTCTTTGTAAATGACGTATCGTGAAACGCGCAGTCCACGCTTTATCCCTTTTTTAACCATTCACTTAAAGTTCTGTTTTGCAATACTTATTGAATTCTGTTTTTTTATTGAAACCGCTTAAGCGGTTGAACCTCCAGTTGTATTCATTGCCGGGGGCTTAAGCCCCCGGCAATAGAAAAGGGCGGGTTGCCAAAACGGTTTTTAACCGTTTTTTCGAATACATTTTTATGCCCCTCGAATTTCTTTAAAAACAAAAAAAACATGCCTTACAGCATGTTTTAATAATTCCAAAATGGAATTGGGATTGGGAATTAAGCCAATTGAACGCGTACTGCGTTTGGTCCTTTTTTCCCCTGCTCAACTTCAAATTTTACTTTGTCGTTTTCGCGAACCTCGTCGATTAATCCTGTAACGTGTACGAAGATTTCTTCTTGTGAATCGTCGCTTACAATAAATCCAAATCCTTTGGAATTATTAAAAAATTTTACTGTACCTGTTCTCATTAGATTGATTAATTAATTGAATAATGGTGTAGAGGGTAAATTTACGACTATATCGCCAATAAATTGCACTGCATGCGATATTAGCCAATTTTGGCAGGTTTATGCCTGTTTTCCGATGCGAAAGAAGAGCGGAAAGTCCAATTCGAACTTTTTGAGGCCCGTTGCCGCCAAACGGGTTTTGAGCTCAGGCAACGGATTATGCGACGTTTTTTTCAGGTAATGCTGCAACGCAGACCAGGTTGAAAAGTATCCCATGAACTGATCGATGTCCCAGGAATAGGTCATGTGATATTTTTTTAATTCAATTTCCCGGAACGGAAAAGGGATCGTTGTGTATGCTTCATCAATCAGTTTACGTTCCCGGTCCCAGTACGGTCCTACGATGTTGTGGTAAAAATCCTGGATGATCGCATCAGTCACCGGATCTGATCGCATAACGCCGTACCCGATCAGTGCAACGATTCCGTTTTTTTTGAGCACGCGTTTTACTTCGGCATAGAACGCGTCGAAATCAAACCAGTGCACGGCCTGCGCAACGGTAACAAGATCAACACTGTGATTTGAGAACGCCGTAGTTCCTGAATCGCTGATGCTGTAATCGACGTTTGATTTTTTCGCGGCGTTGGCCAGTTGCTTTTCGCTGATATCCGTTCCGGTAACGCGCGTAAAATGTTCAGCGAGCATCACGGCCAGTTGTCCATTTCCGGTTCCGGCATCCCAGGCGAGATCGTGTGATGCGCACAACGAAGAAATTTCTTCAACCAGTTCCGCAGGGTATGTCGGACGAAATTTTGCGTACTCGGAAGATTGGGTGGAGAAGAGATCTTTCAAGTGACAAATTTAGCAATTGGTCGCTTGTACTGCGTCATCGCGAGGCACGAAGCGATCCCATCTCTTAAAGAAGGGACTGCTTCGTGCCTCGCAGTGACGTTACCGCGGTCTTGGAGAACGAGGCACTGGTCGTGGCTGCGGACGCGGTGCCGGAGTTGGCCGTGGAGCCGGTGCAGGATTTACACGTGGCCTTGGCGCAGGTGCCGGTTGTGGTTTCACATCTGGTCGTGGTGCAGGCGCAGGCGGTGGTTGCACATTATCCTTGCGTTGCGGTGCCGGTGCGGGTTGTGCATTGTCTTTTCGTTGCGGCGGTGACGGATCACCACGCTGTTGTGGTGCATTCGACGGAGTTGCGGTTGATTTACGCGGCGGATCGTTTGCACGTGGTTTTCCACCGGTTGCATCTGCGTAACGCGTGCGTGCTCCTTCAGTACGCTGCTCGACACTGGTTGAAGTTACGCGTCGCGGTTGGTACACGGAGTGCGCGTCGTGCATGTGATACGCCGGTGCGCAGCAATAGTAGTAATCGTGATAGACGTAGACCCAACCATAGTACGTGTAATAAGGATAGGGTGCCCACGGATCGTACCAGTATGGATAATACGCCCAGTAGTACGGCGAAACCCAGATTACATAACCGGGATAGTATACGTATTGCACACAAGGCCAGTACCAGACATTCACAAACACCCATTGCGGCGCTGCGAATTCCTGCCAGTGTGCATCGTCTGTCGCAGTTGAATCTTCATTGCGCGGTTCCACGATGTAATTTTTTCCGTAGAGCAATTCATCACCGATGATCTGCACCTGCGCGGAATTATCATCGCGTTTTTCCAATTCGATCACGGCAACGTCCTGCGATTCTTTATCGTTGACCGGAACGCGCAACACGAAGGCATGCGCATTGTCTTTTTTCAGATCGTGCACGGTGATGTAATCGACGTTGCCGTCGCCGTTCAGGTCCAGGTTGTTGACTTTCGAATCTTTGGAGTTGAGGCGCTTCTCAAAATTTTCCGGCGAACTTGATTTTTTGAAAAGATCAAGTGTTGCGCGAAGATCAAGGTGATCTCCGGGCAGGCCAGTAGAATCAGGATTGTCTGCCAATGCTGGTGTAAAAAAACCAAGCGATGCAGAAGCGACGATACATACAATGAACTTTTTCATAACGCACAGGATTTGCTTTCTATACAAAACATGCGGCAAGAACTATTCCATGTGGAAATTGGGTTGTTTTGATCGGTTGGGTGAAATGGGGTGGGGAAGTACGTACACAGTATTACGCAAATTCCAAAATCTTTGTCGACTTCGATACAATTAACTGTTGTCACTTCGAGTGTCCGACGAAGGAGGACGTATCGAGAACGACAACGGTTAATCACTCAATCTGACAAAGATTTTGGAATTTGACTCAGGAAAGTCCGTCGAGCAACGAATCATCCACCAAATTCGGCATCGTCACTTTCAACCCCGGCGTACGTTTCATTTCGCGTTCCGCAGTGAACATCGCTTCTTTATTCCGCGCCCAGCTTCTGCGTGCAATTCCGTTGTTCACATCCCAGAACAACATCGATTGCAAACGACGTTCAGAATCGTCACTGCCATCGAGCACCATTCCGAATCCTCCGTTGATCACTTCGCCCCAGCCAACACCGCCACCGTTGTGCAGTGAAATCCATGTGGCGCCGCGGAAGCCGTCACCGACAAAATTCTGCACCGCCATATCGGCAGTGAACTGTGAGCCGTCATAAATATTCGACGTTTCGCGGTACGGCGAATCTGTTCCGGAAACGTCGTGGTGATCGCGGCCGAGAACAACGGGTGCGGAAACTTTTCCGGATGCAATAGCTGTATTCATGGCTGAAGCAATACGAATGCGTGCTTCTGCATCGGCGTACAAGATGCGCGCCTGCGATCCGACAACAAGATTATTTTTCATCGCGTCCTGGATCCAGATGATATTATCGCTCAGCTGCTGCTTGATTTCTGCAGGAGCATGTTTGTACATGTCTTCGAGAACTTCGATCGCAATCGCATCGGTTACTGCAAGGTCTTTCGCATCGCCGGAAGTACACACCCAGCGGAACGGACCGAATCCGTAATCGAAACACATCGGGCCGAGAATATCCTGAACGTATGATGGATATTTAAACGTACCGTCTTCGTTCTTGATATTGGCACCCGCGCGCGAAGCTTCCAGCAGAAACGCATTTCCGTAATCGAAGAAATACATGCCCTCTGCAGCAAGTTTGTTTATCGCTTCGGCATGACGGCGCAGCGAAGAACGCACTGCGTCGCCAAATTTCATTGGGTTTTCCGACATGAGCTGATTGGATTCCTCCAGCGAATATCCAACCGGGTAATATCCTCCGGCCCATGGATTGTGCAGCGAAGTCTGATCGGTACCCAAATCAACTTTGATTTTTTCTTCCACGAGTTTTTCCCAGAGATCAACTACGTTGCCCTGGTAAGCGAGCGAAACAGCTTCTTTTCCGGCACGCGCTTTTTTGATCCGCGCAACCAGTTCGTTGAGATCGCTGTACGATTCATCAACCCATCCTTGCGAATGACGTGTTTGCGTTGCTTTCGGATTGATCTCCGCAACAACTGCAACCAGCCCGGCAATTTTTCCGGCCTTCGGCTGAGCGCCACTCATTCCGCCTAACCCACACGTCACAAATAATTTTCCACGGCGATCTTCTTCGCTCGTCGAAATTTTTCGTGCGGCATTCATCACTGTAATTGTTGTGCCGTGCACAATTCCCTGCGGACCGATGTACATGAACGAGCCCGCGGTCATTTGTCCGTATTGTGTTACGCCAAGCGCATTGAATTTTTCCCAATCATCAGGTTTGGAATAATTCGGGATCATCATACCGTTGGTGATCACCACGCGTGGAGAATCTTTGTGCGAAGGAAATAATCCAAGCGGGTGACCGGAATACATCACGAGTGTTTGCCCGTCGGTCATTGTGGCGAGATACTGCATCGTGAGCAGGTACTGCGCCCAGTTCTGAAAAACCGCGCCGTTACCACCGTACGTAATCAATTCATCCGGGTGCTGTGCTACTGCGTGATCGAGATTGTTCGACAGCATGTGCATGATTGCAGCGGCCTGTATGCATTGGTACGGGTAATCGTGAATCGGTCGTGCGTAAATTTTATACCCGGGACGAAACCGGTACATGTAGATCCGGCCGAAAGTTTTTAGTTCTGCTGCGAATTCTTTGGCGAGGACTGGATGATGTTCCGCAGGAAAATAACGCAGGGCATTGCGGATGGCCAATTTCTTTTCAGCTGCGGAAAGAATATCTTTTCGTTTGGGCGCATGATTGAGCGCAGGATCAAACGACTTTGCAGCAGGAAGTTTTTCCGGGATCCCGGAGAGGATATGTTTACGAAACTCGTCGCGATGCATAATTATTCAGGTGTGCGGTTGTTGTTCACGTCCTTATCGAAACGGCCGGTTTTTTTATTGTACCCGTACGGACAATGTTTACATCCATTCTGGCAACAATATCCTCTTTTCAGGAGGTACTTCGCAGTGAAGACTACATATCCTTCCGGTGAAAAATAGTAATCGTCTTTGTCCAGTTCGCTCAATAACGACATCAGGGGTAAAGTTACTCGAAGAAGCCCGTCTGCGGCATTTGAAAACTGAGATTTCGACGTTTTTTTTCTGTTATTGGTCGAATGGTTAATTGATGCAATGCTTTTGCTATTTTTCCACTATGAAAACCAAAGTGGTTCTTGCGTTGCTTTGCATGGCGGTAATCGTTGTGAATTGCCGTAAAGATCCGGCGCTGGAACCTACGTCGGCTAGCGGACCGGTTTTACCAGCGGTTCCTTACGATTACGTGGGCGATGTTGCCGGCATTCCGCAATGGATGTTGAGCGCGCCGCTGAATTTTCTGAATACAGAACCGTCTTCGAATCCCGTAACGAATTGGGGAGTAACGCTGGGACGGGTTTTATTCTACGACAAAAATTTATCGGCAAACAATACGGTTGCGTGCGGATCATGTCACCATCAGGATCACGCGTTTGCTGATACAGGTGCAGTAAGCACCGGGTTCCAGGGCGGACATACTTCGAGAAGTTCGATGGCGATTGTCAACCTGCGTTTTTCCAGAACGTTCTTCTGGGATTTACGCGCAAACGGTCTCGAACAACAATCGATCATGCCGATTCTGAACGCTCTCGAAATGGGTATGGACTCCGTTTCGCTGGTGAACAAAGTGACAGCGCTCAGTTATTATCCGGGCTTATTCGAAAAAGCATTCGGAACGCCGGATGTAACGCTACAGCGCATCCAGTTTGCGATCGCACAATTTTTGCGTGCAATGGTTTCGTACCGGTCTAAGTACGATGAAGGCGTAGTCAACGGTTTCGTGAACTTTACGCCACTGGAAAACGATGGAATGAATTTATTTTTCAGTGGAACGTTCAGCTGCAACCATTGTCATTCGACACAGAATTTTTACGAACGCGATGCACGAAACAACGGATTGGATTCTGTGCATACGGATATCGGCCGTGCGGAAATTACCGGCGACCCGAATGACATTGGTAAATTCCGGGTACCCACCTTGCGTAACATTGCGTTGACTGCACCATACATGCACGACGGACGGTTGCGCACGCTCGAAGAAGTGGTGGAGCACTACAACAGCGGAATTCTCCCAAGTCCAACACTCGATGATCGCATTACAGTGAACCAGACAACGGGTGGCCCGCCTGTGCAGATGAACATGACCGCGTATGAGAAAACCGCGCTGGTTGCATTCATGCATACGCTCACGGATCAAACGTTCATCACTGATCCGAAATTTTCTGATCCATTCCAACGGTAATATGATTCAGCTTGCATCCGAAGAGTTAATCACGAACTACTTTCCCGGGATAAAATTACTGGGATTTTTGCGGCTCGATCTTCCCGATCCCGTTGCAGGCGGTAACAAAAGTTACAAGCTGAAATACCATCTCGAAATTTTCAGGCAAACGGGTTGCGACTACCTGCTTTCTTTTGGCGGTGCATGGTCTAACCACATTGCAGCGCTGGCATACGCTGGAAAAATTGGCTCGTTCCAAACAATCGGAGTGATCCGTGGAGATGAACTCAATGAAAATTCGAATCCGATGTTGAAGTTCGTTGCAGCATGCGGAATGAAACTCGAATTTATTTCGCGCGAGAATTACAGGAAGAAAGAAGACACTTCGTTTGTTCTCGACATGATCGACCGGTACGGAACGGTATTTTTTGTTCCGGAAGGCGGAGCCGGAGAACAGGGTGTAATTGGTTGCATGGAAATTCTGGATGCAAGCTGCGATCCGTTTGATGAAATCATTGTTCCGGTGGGTACAGGTGCAACACTGGCAGGACTGGTACGATCAGCGAAAGCACATCAGCGTCTCACGGGCATTGCGGTTCTTGAAGGACAAGGTTACCTGGAGGATCGCGTGACAGAACAGCTCGGCGAAGAAACTCCGGCGGCTGCATGGAACCTGATTCATGATTTTACGCTGGGCGGTTACGCAAACAAGTCGGAGGAACTGAAGAATTTTATCAGCATCATGCAACAACGTTTTGATCTGCCGCTTGATCACGTGTATTCCGGAAAATCGCTTTTTGCTTTGCATAAAATGGCAGCGGCAGGATCGTTCCGGGGAAGGAATGTGCTGTTCGTGCATACGGGCGGATACGCGTTTGCGGAGTAGTCCGGAGTAGGGAGTTCGGTAGTGTCTCAGTTTGGCCATTGGGGATTTTTGAAAACCGCTTAAGCGGTTGAATGTTTAGGACTGTTCATTGCCGGGGGGCAATGAACCCGGTAAACCAGCTCAACGGTTTTAACCGTTTCCATGCCACAAATCTTAACTGATTTCAAACTGAGACACTACCGGGAGTTCGGAGGCTAGCCGTCACTGCGAACGCTCTTCAGCGAAGCAGTCCCCTCTTTGAAGACGGGATTGCTTCGTTCCTCAATGACATTGACCCGACTCGCGCCTTCGCACCCCTTACTCCAAACTTATTTTACTACTTTTCACCCGTGGCCACGCTACTCACATGTAACGCAGTTTTCCTTCATGTTCCCAAAACAGGTGGAATGTACGTGCGCACGATTTTTACCAAACTCAATCTCATCCGTTTCGATTTCAGCCGCGATCATTCCGATATGCAACGCACGCTGAATACGTCGCAGTACTATCCCGGAAATTTTTACAAGCGTTCATTGCAGCTGGGAAAAAATCTGGACCGGCATGTGAAACCGCTTTATAAGTTCTGTGTCGTGCGTAATCCGTTCAGCTGGTACGAATCGTACTGGAGATTTATGCAGGACCGCAACTGGAGTTCGCTTCTTCCAACGCAAACGAGAACGCGTTTCGGTTTCCGGTACGATCAGTGGCATCCGTTTGCGCCGCTGGAACTATGCGCCGATCCTGATTTCAATCACTTCATGGAAAAAGTGATTGAAAAACAGCCGGGCTATCTCACCCGATTATTTGAGTCGTATGCCGATCCGCAGCACATCAGTTATGTGGCGAAACAGGAAACGCTTGAAGACGATCTCCGAAAAATTTTCGATCAGCTGAATGTGAAATACGACAATAGCGTGTTTGCTTCAACGGAGAAAGTGAATGCGAGTAAAACGTCAAAGCCCACCTGGGATGAGGGGCTGCGCAAGTCTATTTGTTCCGCGGAAGCCGGAGTTTTTGAAAAGTACAGTTACGATATCTGAATTTTGCCACTAAGGCGCTAAGTCTCCAAGTCGCACTAAGAAATTTCTTAAGAAATAAGTGAGAAAGTCATATTCTCCTTTGTGTTTCTTAGTGGCTTTGTGTCTTCGTGGCCATTTTCCCTCTGTCTTCTTAACAAATAGCTGTTCATAGATCGAAGTCCTTCACTTCTGGCTCATGGTGCATTGCGGCTAGTTTTGTTTCGTCCCGTATACTACCGGCTATGAAACGACAAATCGTTTTGGTCTTCGTATTGCTGTTTTCTTCGGTACTGGCTTTTGCACAGCCGGCGGAAAAGAAAAACACACCCCAGGATTACATTGATCTGTATAAGGACGATGCGATCCGCGAGATGCAGTTGTTCAAAGTTCCGGCGAGCATTACGCTTGCGCAGGGAATGCTTGAATCCGACAATGGGAATAGCGCACTTGCTGTGTACGCCAATAATCATTTTGGAATCAAGTGTCACAAAGAGTGGACGGGCGAAACATATACACAGGACGATGACACGAAAGATGAATGCTTCCGCAAATACGGAACGGTGTATGATTCGTACGTCGATCATTCCGAATTTCTGAAATCGCGTCCACGGTATGCGTCATTGTTTGAGTTGAAGCTCACCGACTACAAAGGCTGGGCGAAAGGGCTGAAGTCGGCCGGTTACGCAACAGATCCGAAATACGCAGATCGCCTGATCGATATTATCGAACGGTATAAACTCCACGAGTTTGATAAACTGGAAGGACTTCCACCGGTAGCTGCAGAACCGAGGAAGACAGAAGGAAACAAAACAGTTTCAACGAATGTTTCCCGCCGCGAAATTTACTTCAACAACAACATCAAGTATGTGATTGTAAAGCCCGGCGATACGTTCATGAAAATTGCGCAGGAGCTGGACATGGGTGTGTGGCAGTTGTACAAGTACAACGACATGAATAAAAACACCGTGCTCAAGCCGGGACAGATTCTTTACATACAACCGAAACGTCGCAAAGCAGAACCGGATAAACACCAGATGAAACCGGGGGAGACTATGCACGATGTTTCTCAGAAGTACGGCATCAAGCTGAAGAAGCTTTATAAGTACAACGAGATGGAGCAGGGGACGGAGCCGAAGGCGGGGCAGGTGATCTATCTTCGAAAGCGGAAGCCAGTCAGGAAATAGTGTCGGTATCAGTGTCAGTCAGGGCGTGCACGGATACTGTGCTTTCGTTTAACAATTGCCTTCAAAAATTAACCACTCTCCTGTCTCTGTGATTAAATGGTGATGACCGTAAATAATGTCAGAGCCGCAGTCGTTGTTGATACGCCATGACACTGACGCTGATACCGACACTTTTTCATCAAGCTTTCATTTCCAAAAAATTTCCCAGAAGCCGCTTTCCGCTTTCACCTGAAACTTCCGGATGAAACTGAATTCCCCACAACGGTAAATACGGATGCCGCATCGCTTCAATGGCGTAGTCATCGGAAAATGCAAGATGCACGAATTGCGCTGGCAGAGAAATTCCTTCGGTGTGATCTTCTGCCATCGTGGTTGTTGACGTCAATCCTTTGAAGAGTCCGTCATCTTTCACGATGTGAATGGGAATGGCGGTGCGTACTTCTTTTCCGCGGAATATCTGGGCGCCGTGTAAAATACCCATGACCTGGTGACCGAAGCAAATGCCGAGCACCGGAACTTTTCCTTCTTTGATGCAGGAAAACCGTTCGTGGTAAGGCGCATGATCAACTTCCGTGAGAAAAGTGGGCGAGCCGCTGAAAATGATTTTGTTCTGCTTGCCGTAGTATGCAGCGGAAAACTCATTCCACTTTTTTTCTTCGCAGTCGTAGCCGAGTTCTTTCACCACGGAAAGAATTTTTGGTGTTTTGGTGGAGCCGAAGTTGATAACGGTGATCATCGCGTTGGTATGGCTACGTAAATATAGCGCGATCTCCCGCCAGAACCGGGTAATGTCTCAGTTTTATTCAGGCCGCGAATTACACGAATTACGCTAATCACTCCTTAGCGTAATTCGTGTAATTCGCGGCTAACTTTATATCGCTCGCCAGACCTATGACTTTTATTCCGCATCCTTCTTCCTTCCAAACAAAAACCGCATTCCGAAACTGAGATTGGCCGGCACGGTGCGTGCGTTAAAGCCTCTGTTCAATCCCTGGAACGTGAGGTGTAACGGAAATCCTGCGATAATGTCGAAGTGAAACACGCGACCTCCGATGCCCCACATGAAGAAAGGTTCGGTGAGCATGTAACTCGAACCGAGCCGATCGCCGGTATTGAGATACTGACCGGTGTACATGAAATAACTGGCTTTGAGTCCGAGCATCGCATCGCCTTTTACTTTCCAGAAGAGTTTGGCGCCGGTTTTTCCGGAATTGATCTGGATGAATGGACGAATAAAATGTCCCTGGTAATCGATGTTCGAATATGTCGTGTCGTGATAACCCCAGTTGTTTCCCCAGCCAACTCCGGCCGCAAGAAAATCGCAGTGACTTTCTTTACTCCGGTATAAACCTACTGCGAATTCGTAATCTCTCGAGCGGTACCTGCCAAGTCCATTGGCATATTGTCCCATCACGGCAATGTGATTGGTTATCGACACGGAACCTTTGGCAGATACGCCGGAGGTGCCAATATCACCGGCAACATTCACTTCACCGGCTTCTTTGAACAAAGCGGGATTCGCTGTGGGCATGTAATACCGGTATGAACCGCAGGAGGCGAAGAAGAGACAAACAACGGAACACAAAATAACCAGGCCAGTTCTCATATCATCGTTTTTTTGGTTTGGATAAATGTGCTGAAAAATATTCACTTAAACATCCCCCATTTGGGGGAGGAGTGTGTGATCGGGTGTTATCTGGTGTTGCTTAATAGGAACGCGGACCGCTCGCTGCGCTTGCGGCGCGGATTGAAAAGGATTGACGCGGATGATCGCTACGCGATCGGGATTACTTGCGAAACTTAATGGTACGCGGATGTCACCTTCGGTGACGCATAGAAAAAACGGATTGGAGCGGATGATCGCTACGCGATCGATATGAATGGTACACGGAACACGCAGAACTTCACGGAAACCATAAAACAAAATTCCGTGTCAATCTGTGTATTCCGTGCATTCTGTGTACCATTTTTCATTTCATCCCGAAGCATCAGGAGCGCGCAGCGATTCAAATCTGTCACAATCTGCTTGATCCGTTAAATCCGCGTTCTATTTGATAAAAAAATCCCCTCTCGTTTTCACAAGAGGGGATCGTTTCACAAGTTCGCGATGACGTTTTAATTATTTCTGATCCTCGATGATCAGCATCTCCACACGCCTGTTTTTCTGTCTTCCTTCAGGTGTTGTGTTTGGCGCAATTGGCCGCGTCTGTCCAAACCATTCGGTAATGAGGCGCTTCTCGTCAATTCCTTTTTTCACGAGGTATGCCTTCACCGCTTTCGCACGTTTTTCAGACAGCTTCATGTTTGCCGGTGCTTTACCTACGTTATCGGTGTGACCAGTGATACGAAGTTTCCACTCCGGTTTCTTCTTCATGAGTTCTGCAAGTTCATCAAGCGATGCAAACGATTCCGGTTTGATGATGTCTTTTCCTGATTCGAATTCGAGGTTGTCGAATGCTTTCTTCAGGATCTCCTGTTCTTCTTTCGTCAATACAGGAACAACATCTTTCACTTCTTCTTTCTTCAGACCGTTACCGAGTGGCTTCGGAATATCGAAACGGAAGAGACCATCAGACTGGCTGCGCAATGCACGTTTCGGCAATCCGTTCACGATCACTTTTACTTCGTTCACACCAATCGTTTTGTCAGGATCGCCATCTAAACGGAATACGCAAATGGAATCCGCAGGAAGTGACTCGTAAGTAAAGCTTCCGTCTTTTGCCTGCTTGGCCGACTTCAGACTCTGACCAGCAAGGTCAACAAGGTTCAGGATTACTTCAGGACAACCTTCGTTCTCCACAGGACCTGGTTTCTCCGGACAGATGTCAATCTTATCCATCACACCGTCGCCGTCTTTATCCGGGCAACCTTTGAATTCAGGAAGACCTTTTTCATCCGGACAGTCATCTTCTTTGTCAATGATCTTGTCGCCGTCTTTGTCAGGACATCCGTTGAATTCCTGCAAGCCCGGATCGTCCGGACATGCATCCTGCTTGTCGATGATCTGGTCATTGTCGCGGTCAGGACAACCGTTGAATTGTTTGAGACCCGGCTCATCCGGACAAACGTCTTCAGAATCCTGAACGTGGTCACCGTCTCTGTCAGGGCAACCCAGGAATTCCCAGATTCCAGGTGTGTCAACACACTTGTCTTTCTTGTCAGACACTTTGTCTTTGTCGCGATCCTTCGGCTCTTTAAAGTGAAGCGGAATGCGCGTTCCAAAGTAGATGTTGGTCCCGTAGATGGTTCCTTTTTTGCCAAACAGCGATCCTAAATCCGTACTTCCTACGAAGAGCGGACCGACGCGGAGACAAGCGCCAACATTGAAATCTTTGTATTGGTTGTACGACATCGGTACCATGATGCCTACCCATTTGTAATCCCAGCGCGGAGTAAGTGCAACGTATGACAGATCGTGAACTTTGTTCGCATTTCTTTTCCATTGAACCGCGTAAGCAAACTGGAAGTTCACGTAAAAATCTTTCCAGATCTGGTAATCAACATCGCCTCTGAACGCGGTCGGCAAATTCACCCGGTACGTTTTAGATGTTTCTTCGAATACAAAAAGGGAGCGCAATGTATCATCAAGTGCCTGGATTGGAAAATCGGTAGTCTCCGGCATTGTATCCTGCAATTCGATATCGCGGAAATACCAGTGATCAATTCCGCCACTGAAGTTTCCGCTTCCTTCCGCCCTGTTGAATTTGATCCACCCGATATCGGTGATTGAAAATCCAGCCTTGACTTTGTACTTGGTTTTTGAACGCATCCAGAGATTGGTTTCTCCGTCCATGTCGTATTTGTAGTCCTGGTAATCCGGGCGCCACTCGTATGTGAAACCAATATCGAGACCCAATCCAGGGTGGGCAAAAGCTTCGGAGTAGTTGTATTTGGCTGCGCTGTTGTCGCCGGTTCCATTCGGGAAATCGAAGTTTTTACTGTGGCCGTATTGCACTTCTGAACCGAGGATCGTTACCGTATCGTTGTTGTTTGGTTCGTACTGCAATTTGTCGGCGTAAAAATACATGGAGCCCAAACCAAGTTCAAGTTTCGGACGAATACCGACTTTCCAGAAGTTTGCACCGTCGTCTTTGATCACGCGTGCAAAACCGAAACCGATTTCGTGCCAGGTCATCATCTGGATACTGGCGTTGTTGTTTGTGAACGATGAATTCCACAGTACCGAATCACTGAAGTCACTGTAAAGAATATCCGCAAGCTCTGTTCCGATCCCGTCGATGTTGGTGATCATACGAAACTCTCCGGTAATGGAAAACGAATTCTTTTCATCGTGCGACCACATGAACGACAATGGAAGCATAACGCGTGTGCCCAAATACACCGAACGTGTATCCACTCCGTCTTTCTTATGCACGTACATGTCCTGGAATCCGTCGTCTTCGAAAAGAGAAAATGCAGTAGTATCATTCCGGTAGGAGAGTCCCGCACCGATAGCAGACTTTCCTTTGAAAGCCGACTGGTCCATACCCAGGTAATTGTTCGTAAACCCGAAATCGATGGCGATCAAATTAACGTCCATTTTCATCCTATTGTCGGCAATGGAAGAAGGGTTGAAATCGATGCCGTAAACACCTGCATAATTGGTGTTGGTCAGCCCCATAAAGTTCTGGGCGTTCAGCGACGATGCAATAGAAAAGAATACCGCGAGGAGTGTAAGGACTCGTTTCATAGGAGGTGTGGTTAAGAAGGCTAAAGATATAAAAAATCGTGTGCGGGAAGCAGGGAAGAGGGGACAGGAAGGCGGGGGTCAGGAGGCAGGAAGACAGGGGTTCAGGAGGCAGGGAAACAGGGATTCAGGGGGGCAGGAAAACAGGGATTCAGGGGGCAGGAAGACAGGGGTTCAGGAGGCAGGGAAACAGGGATTCAGGGGGCAGGGAAACAGGAGGTCAGGAGGCAGGAATAGAGTTCGTTGCGGGGAAGAAAGATGTGGCGGATAAAGGCGCGTGGAAACGTTTACAAACGACTACAAACGTTTACATCCGACTACAAGTACTTAAATACCGACTAGTTCCAGGGAAGGCAATTACCATTGCAAAAAATCAAAAAGTTATGACACAAAACAAAGGTTACCGTTCGTTGATTGCCTACCAGAAATCTTTTAATCTGGCAATGGCCATTTTTCGTTTAACTAAAAAATTTCCAGCAGAGGAGAGATATGAGTTAACCAGCCAGATCAGAAGATCATCGAGGTCGGTTTGTGCAAACCTGGTTGAGGGCTATCGTAAAAGCATGTATCCTAAACTCTTCATGAACAAACTGGTTATTTCAGACGGTGAATGCTCGGAAACGTTGCTATGGCTGGAATTTGCTGTGGCATGTGAATACATTTCTACCGAGGAATTTACCAAGTACGAATTGCTTATCGAAGAGGTCGGCAAATTGTTGGGGGCGATGATTAAAACGCCGGAGAGATTTGGAGCGATGCGGGGACGGGTAGCTAAGTAGGGCGGGTGGCAGGAAAGCAGGGGTTCAGGAGGCAGGGAAATCAGGAGGCAGGAAAAGCAGGTATTCAGGTAGCAGGAAATCAGGTGGCAGGAAAGCAGGTATTCAGGTAGCAGGGAGATCAGGTGGCAGGAAAGCAGGAGGCAGGTATTCAGGAGTTCAGGATGCAGGAACTCTGAGAGCCGATCTCTCGCTCCCTGCCTCCTGAACTCCTGAATACCTGCCTCCTGCTACTGCAGCGAATACGCAGTCAGATACTTACCATTGATTCCTCCGATGACGGTCAGCCCATTCTCGCCGTTCAGTTTACCAATACTAAACGCTGTTTGGCCCGGCATTGGGAAGCCTTCGGAATCGGCGCCGCCTTTATTGAGCAGGTGAATTTCGGAAGCCTGCGGACAAGTAATTCCGATGCGGATATCGTTGTCGCCGAAACGGAAAATGGTGGCACGGGTTTGTGCTGGTGATTCAAAACCGAAACTCATCGCCGTGAGTTTATCCTGGTTGAACACAATGAGTTTTTCCGGGGAAAGGAAAATGTATTCGAGACTTCCATCACCGTTGATGTCGCGGTATTCAAACCACGGTGTTGCATTGAAATCCAGGAAATGCAAACGTTCAAGTTCATCGGTGAATGTAAGCCGGTATACATTGCCCAATGAATCGGCGCTTACGATCCGGGTCCGCGACAAATCTTTTCCCTGCTCCAGGAAAAATTGCGTGACCGGTGTGCCCAGTTGTTCTTTCAGAGTCAAACGTGTTGCTCCTTGCCGGTCGGTAATGTAAGTATGACCGCTGCGATCAACAATCACCACGTAATCTTTTCCGGCGACAACCGTATGCTGCACAGGCGCAACAACAATATCACTGGTAACCGGAATTTTCCACCCGTCAACTTTCACACCTTTCGCAGTGTAGTTGTAGACTTTTTTGTCTTCGCATGCGATAAGTAAACGGTACTCGCGCGTGTTTTCATAATCCATCACGCGAACTCCATTGGTGGCCGTTGCAGGAAGTTTTACCGGGAAAATGGAAATCGCATCTCCGTTGCGGTCCATGGCAAACAACGAATCGCGCGTGTTGAATACAATCTGCAGCTTGCCGTTTTTCAGCACGTCCACCTGTTGCACTTCGCTCATGATGGGCTGGCTCAGTTGTTTCTTCCAGAAAACCGTGCCGGTACTGCTCACGAGGTAAATTGTATTCGCATCGTCCTGTACAAAAATGTCCAGCCCTTTTGTGTTGTGATTCGTGAGCAACCACGGTTTGCCGCTGAACGTGGTATCGAGTTGCGTTTCCCAGAGCGAAGCAAAATTTTTCTTGGTCTGCGGATTATGACGAAGGAACGCATTGGTGTAATGAAGGTTTCCTTCGTCGATGTTGTATTGCAAAACAATTCCGTCGAACCGTTTCAGCAAATCTGCGTGATGCGTAACATCTGCACGGAAACCGGTTTCAGCGCGCTCTTCGATCAGCCCTTGTGTTTTTGGAACAGCTGCGTAAAACGTTACACTGGCTTCGGTAGCCATATTGGTGGCAAAGTCGGCGTAGCTGCGGTCTTTGCGCAGGGTACGTCCAAATTCTGCGGCAATGATAAACGCGCGCACAGTATTTTCATCCGTTCCAAAAATTACGTAGTGACTGGTGATGGCATAAAACGCTTCGCGAAACTCGCTGAACAAGCCGCCGAATGTAGCAGGAAGCATTTCCGGAACGGGTACCGAACGAACGAGAACTCCGGTGGAATCAAATGGCGGTGCAACTGATCCGGTA
>DATHKF010000685.1:0-5662 GCA_035489505.1 Bacteroidia bacterium
CGTGTGTAACCGCAAACAAAAACATTCCCGGTTACAGGTTCTACTTTCACGTCGGTGCCCGCATCAAAATTGCTGCCAGGACCATTGTAACGTCTCACCCATTGCTGCACTCCGGCATTGTTGTACTTGATCGTTGCAATATCATGATCATTGGCAGTGGGACCAAAACTATAACCGGTTACATACACGTTCCCTGTTGCATCCAGGTCCATGGCGTAAACCGCTTCACCGTTGCTATTGTTGTTGCTGTAGAAAGTGGCCCACTGCTGAACACCTGCGGAATTATATTTGACGGTTACATAATCGGCGTTGGTTGTTGTGCGCACCGCGCTTCCTCCAACGTACACATTCCCGCTTGCATCCGAAATGATGTCGTAACCTTCGTCAAACCCGTTCGCAGAACCGTTCAACGATGTTGCCCATTGTTGTGTTCCGGCTGCATCGTACTTGATCGTGATCATGTTGTAGTTTGATCCGGTGCCTTCGGTGTAGCCCGTTACGTAAACATTTCCTGCATCATCAACGTCGAGTGCGCGTGCATCGTCGAATCCATTGCCTGCGCCATTGAACGGCATCGCCCAAACCTGGTTACCTGCCTGGTCGTATTTGATTGTAACAATATCGAAATCGGTACCGTTCCAGCTTGTTCCTGTAACAAGTACGTTACCGGATGTATCGCGGTCAATATCAATCGCACGGTCGATGTTGCTTCCTGCAGAAGTGTACCGGGTTGCCCACTGAATATTGATCTGGGAATAACTCTCGGTTATCCCAAATAACACAGCAAGCGCAAGGGTCAGGGTAATTTTTTTGTTCATGGGGGGTAGGGTTTCTGCTCAACCCCAAATATAGGGCGATTCGCTGAGTGGGCAAAAACCGGTTCGGGTTTGGTGGTGTTTAACTCTAAAAGTTTGTTCAAGAACGCGATTAAAATTAAGCCGCGAATTACACGAATTACGCCAATTGTGCATTCGCGTAATTCGTGTAATTCGCGGCCAAAAAACTACACGCGGAATCGCCAATCCCAGAGCCAAGTTAGCCGATCGGTCACCGTTTAGTTATCACCACGTATTGCAGGATCTAAAACAGTTCACGAATTTCGCAGGAGATGATGCGGAATTTTTTTCCATTTGTACTTGCCTTTCTTGTTCTTGGTCTTGTAGCGTGGTTTGTGCTTTCTGAACTCTTTTCCCGCGAACGTTGCGTGCAGAAAGTTGAAGTCCCCGAATCATACCTCGAAACGATGGATACTTCGCGTTACAGTGTTCAGAGTATTCTGCTCGAACGAACGTACGCGGATGATAGCGTGCTCATGCTTTTTCCGGAAGCCAACCGCGAGTCGCAGGTGTACCTGTACGATCAGAAAAATTACTTCCGTTTGCTGCTGGGCCATTCCGATGTGGTGACCGTTCCGCAGGAACACAAAGACATTCTCCGCGCTGTTTTTCATCGGCCTGTTGTGAATCTTTCCGGTCTGAAAGAAGGAAAGTACTATCTGCATGCAACAGCGTGCAATTTTGGCGGTTATTTCGAGATCAATATCAGCGACGCGAAGGCTCTCCGCTAAGGGAAAATGTTGCTTCTTAGGCTATTTGTTGTATTTTAGCCAAGGCATACCCAAAGCCCCACCCTAGTCCATGAAACACTTTTTACTGCTGGCTCTGGCATTGACCCTATATGTCACGGCCCACGCTACGCACGTTGTCGGAGGCTCGTTAACATACGAGCACCTCGGAGGTTCAACGTACCGCGTAACACTTAAAATGTATCGCGACTGTGCTCCCGGTAACGCAGCATTTCCCAGCCCGGTAGTGATCGAAGTGCGTGATGTAAACGGAAACGTGTTTACTCCCAACAAACAAATCTCCATTCCTTTTCCTGGAGCAACTGCTGTTCAGCCTTATATTGATACTTGTGCGGCTAACCCGGGCTTGTGTCTCGAAGAAGCGATTTATACACGTGTGGTGAATAATCTTCCTCCTCAACCAGGTGGCTATCACCTGTATTATCAGTATTGCTGCAGAAACTCAACGCTCGACAACGTTGTCAATCCATTGAACACCGGTGAAAGTTGGTATGCCTTCATTCCGAACAACGCTGCACTGATCACCAACAGCAGCCCGGTCTGGACAAATCCTCCACCGGTATTTGTTTGCCAGGGAAATCCAATGAACTATGATCACGGTGCAACGGATTCTGATGGCGATTCACTCGTGTATTCTTACTACACACCATACAGCGATCCGGCTCCAACGTTTCCGGGCGGCGTTGCAACATTTACTCCAATCACCTGGATTGGAGGATTTGGTCCAAACAACGCAGCAGGCGGCCCGAACCTGACAATGAGTTCCTCCACGGGTTACATTACCGGGGCGCCGCCGTTTACGGGACAGTATGTTTGCGGAGTACGTTGCGAAGAATTCAGGAATGGAGTGAAGATCGGAGAGATCCTTCGCGACTTCCAGCTCAACGTGGTGTATTGTCCGCCGATTGCACAGGCGAGTATCGGACCGTCGAACGATGTGTGTACCGGCGGAACAATCAACTTCGTCAACACCAGCGATCCTGCAAACAGTTACTACTGGGATTTTGGCGATGGTGCATCGATCCTTGATACATCAACGTTCCAGTCACCGACCTATACGTACCCGGGACTCGGGCCGTATCTCGTAACGCTCATTATCAATTACGGAACTCCGTGCGCTGACACTGGGTATCAGACGATCGATATTTCCAGCGTAAGCACAAACACGGCTATTTCGGGTGACAGCGCCTGTGTAGGACAAAGTCTCACGTTCACCGACAGTTCCACTGTTTCCGGTAATGCAACCCTGAGCGCATTCTGGTGGGAGTTTGGTAATGGCGACACGGCGAACACCGCTGTAGTCACCTACACGTGGAGTGCCAGCGGAACGTATACTGTGACACACGTTGCAGTAAATAGCCTGGGTTGTAATGACACGGCATACACCACAGTATACATTGTTGCACCGCCCATTGCGCTTGCGGGCAATGATACGTTTGCATGCACCAACAACTCCATCATTGGATTGGGTGGAAATATCCTGAATGCTTCCAGCGGATTCTGGACCGGCCAGGGTTCATTCAATCCCGGACCAACCACGTACAACGCAACGTATACGCCAACACAAACAGAACTTGATTCAGGTTACGCGATCCTTATTCTGCAAACTTCCGGTTATACATTGTGCTCGCATGATTTCGACACCGTGCGTATCGATTTCTTAGCCGGACCGGTTGTAGATGTCGGACAGGATTTGTTTGTCTGTCGTGATACACCTTACGTGAGTATCTGCGGAACTGTTTCCGTGGCCAGCGGAGGAGTCTGGTCAACATCGGGAAGTGGTGGCTTCACCAATCCAAATTTGTTGTGTACAGATTACACGCCTAGTGCTGCGGATACTGCCGCCGGAGTAGTGATGCTCTGGATGACATCGACCGGGAACGGATCGTGTAACCCGGAGACTGACACACTCTTCCTGTATCTCACACCACCGCCAAACGTTCAGGCCATTGCACCCGATACCGCGTGCAGCAATGTGCCTTTCCAGTTAACGGCCAATACTGCAACAGGTGCGGGAATCTGGACAACGACTGGTGATGGAAGTTTTATTGGTGGCGATACCAGCCTGATCACAATGTATATGCCGGGCGCCGGAGATCTGGCGAGCGGAACAATAACGATTGTTTTCAATTCACTTAATAACGGCGGATGCCAGCAGCAACGCGATACGGTGTATGTAACCGTAATTCCTGCTCCGTCATCCGGTTTGCAGTATACCAGTGCGTGCCCGGGTTATGCGGTTCAGTTTGCAGACCAGACACAATCAGTAACTGCAGTGGTCAGTTGGTCGTGGGATTTCGGTGATCCGAGTTCTTCCAACAATACGTCAACCGCGCAAAACCCTTCACACATTTACGGAACGGGCGGATGGTATAACGTGACACTGATCACGATGTCTGCAAACGGTTGTCCCGACACAGTGGTTACACCGGTGTATGTTTATCCGAATCCGATTCCAGCGTTTACAACCAGCGGGTATTGTTCCAATGAACCGATTCTTTTCACAGACGCCAGCACAGTGGATTCCGGCGGCGTGGTTACGTGGCTCTGGCAATTTGGTGACAACACCACCGATAACGGACAAGTGGTAACGCATATCTTCCCGAATGCTTCCACGTGGAATGTTTCATTGATTGTAACCACCAATTTTGGTTGCGTCGATACCATCACACAACCGATATTGATTTACCCGGCACCGAATGCAGCGTTCACATCCAATCCGTTGACGGCCGCGAATACATTCCAGACTGTGCAGTTTACCGATCAATCGACGATTGCGAATACGATTGTGGGTTGGGAATGGAATTTCGGAGATTCAACCAATTCATTCCTGCAAAATCCTTCGCATGCGTGGACATCTCCCGGCCTGTACCCGATCGTATTGATCGTTACAGATACAAACGGTTGTATGGATACAACGGTTGTGGATTACATCATCAGTTCTCCGCCGGTTGTACCTTCCGGTTTCTCACCGAACGGTGATGGACAGAACGATATCTTCTATGTTCTCGGCGGACCATTTACTGAACTCGAATTAAGAATTTACAATAAATGGGGCGAACTCATTTTCGTGTCAACTTCCCAGGCAATTGGTTGGGATGGAACCAGGGATGGAATTCCTCAGCCGGTCGGTGTGTACGTGTACACGGTGCATGCAGTCACGCCGGATTCGACTGAGCACTTCCTCGAAGGCGATGTAACACTGGTGAGATAATGAACCCGAACAAAATGACACAGATGAAACGTTTGATCGTCACAGCATGCGTAATTATTTCCGGGTTCACACTCGGCGCGCAGGATTACCACCTGACGCATTACGACGCAGCGAAAATTTATCTCAATCCTGCCATGACCGGCATGTTTGATGGATACTACCGCATTCACGCCAATTACCGGAATCAATGGAATGCCGTTGCATCCAAACCGTTTCAAACAGCAGCCATTGCTTTTGATATGCCGGTGAAACGTTACGGTTGGGGCGCGCAAGTCATGAACAGTCGTGCCGGCTTTGGAAATTTCAATGAACTGAGTCTTACACTTTCTGCGGCGTACGATCTGCAGTGCGACAAGAAAAATATTCATCACGTTGCATTTGGCATGTCGGTAACGGGCGTTCAGAAAAGTGTAGACATGGGACGGCTTACCTGGAACAATCAATATTCCATGAGCCAGAATGGTTTTGATATTTCCACACCAAGCGGTGAAACTTCTTCGATGATGGAGCGCGATTACAACATGATGATCAATGTTGGCGCCTTGTACTATTACGCGAAAGAAGGCAGCCGGATCAATCCGTTCATTGGTGTTTCAGCATCAAACCTGAACCAGCCGAACGAATCGTTTTTTGGTTATACGAGCAAGTTGCCCATCCATTACATCGTTCACACGGGAGCACGCATCGGAATTACAGAACGTCTCGTTTTGAATCCGCGTTTCCTGTACATGAAACAGACGAACGACCAGGAAATTTTATACGGGTTGCTCGCCAATATTTATTTGCCTAACCAGGACGCATACCTGATCGCGGGACCAACATTCCGTTCGAAGGATGCGGCGATTTTTGAACTGGGATTAAAG
>DATHKF010000686.1:0-4101 GCA_035489505.1 Bacteroidia bacterium
TCACAAAGGCGTAACGGTTACCGGGAGACATTCCGGTGTAACCGGGCGTTCCCTTCTTTTCTTCGTGCATGAATTCGCCGGTGTTCATCATCCACGCCGAGTGGTTTCGCGCAGCCAGCCACAACGTATCGTCCCATTGTAACGCAGTAAGTTTTTTGCTTACGCGGTACGCATTGATTTTTTGATGAAACAGGTAGGCGGCTTGTCGTTCGATGTACGCCACGGAATCGGTTTCCGCAGATTTTACAATGACCGGAAGTGCTTCAGCACGTTCGGCTTTGGCCTGTGAAAACAGGGGTAGAGACACTACCATACAGGTCAGACCTGTCAGAAAAAACTGTGCAGTCCTCATGGCGCAGATTTTTTAATTGGTTAGTGTATTCCTGTTTCATAAAAAAGAGATAAAGAGATTCAGCAAAATTGTACAGTACAATAACGAAGAATCGTGCCGGAAATGTATGTGGCAGATCGGAAGAGGAGAAAGTTTTACATTTCTTGGGAAAAATCCACAGTGAGATTTCAGGTTGTCAGGAGGCAGGAGTTCAGGTTGTCAGGAGGCAGGAGTTCAGGTTATCAGGAAGCAGGATAACCGCGTTTCCTGCCACCTGTCATCCTGTTGCCCTGCCACCTGTTCTACAGTTTTTCCATCAAGACAACATTCTCCACATGATGCGTCTGCGGGAACATATCCACCGGCTGCACTTTTGTCACGCGGTATTTCTCTGCCAGTATGGCAAGATCACGGGCCTGCGACGCGGGATTGCAACTCACATAAACGATTTTTGCGGCTCCGGAGTCGCGTATGCATTTCGTTACGTCTTCGTGCATGCCTGCGCGTGGCGGATCCGTAATAATTACGTCGGGCTGACCGTGTTCGGAGATGAAAGCCGGTTTGAAAATGTCTTTCATGTCCGACGCGAAGAATTCGCAGTTCGTGATGCTGTTCAGCGATGCGTTTTGCTTCGCGTCTTCAATAGCTGTTGGAACAAGTTCAATACCGATCACTTTCTTCGCCTTTTTCGAAACGAATTGTGCAATGGTTCCGGTTCCGGTATAGAGATCGTACACCAATTCGTTTCCGGTGAGTCCCGCGTAATCGCGTGCTACTTTGTAGAGCTCGTAAGCCTGTATGGAATTGGTTTGGTAAAACGATTTTGGACCAATGCGGAAACGCAAACCTTCCATCTCTTCGAAAATGTGATCGCGTCCGGCAAAAGTTTTTATTTCCAGGTCGAAGAACGTATCGTTGCCTTTTGGGTTGATGATGTAGAGCAGGGAAGTGAGCTGCGGAAATTTTGTGGCAATGGCACTCATTACGTCTTCTACTGCGTCGCGGTCATTCTGAAAGAACTGCACAATCACCATGGATTCTCCAATGGAACTTGTGCGCACGATCAGGCAACGCATAATGCCATGCTGGTCTTTGATATCGAAATACGGATAACCGCGTTCGCGTGTGTATTCGCGGACAAATTTTCTGACCTCTTCGGAAATTCCTCCCTGCAAATGACATTCCTGGAGATCGAGCACTTTATCGAATGCACCGGCAATGTGAAATCCTAATCCGCTGCGGTCTTCGATCACTTCTTCGCTCTGGATCTGCCCGAGCGTGAGCCATTTTTTATTGGAGAAACCAAAATCGAGGCGGTTCCGGTAGTTGTAAATTTCTTTCGAACCGAGAATAGGGGAGACTTCCGGCAGTTCCAGTTTTCCAATGCGTACCAGTGCATCAGTAACCTGTTGTTGTTTGTAATGCAATTGCCATTTATAATCCATGAATTGCCATTTGCAGCCGCCGCACGTTCCGAAATGCACGCACACCGGTTTTGCACGCTGACTGGAATACGAATGAAAATTCACCGCTACGCCTTCCAGGAATCTTCGGTTCTTTTTCGTGATTTTAATATCCGCCACATCACCGGGCACAGCATTGGGAATAAAAACAACCATGTTGTTGACACGCGCAAGTGCTTTACCCTCTGCTGCTGCTGCGGTAATTTCAACCTTCTCGAAAACGGGGAGATTCCTGATATTCATCGCGCAAAGATACTCAGCAGATTTCAGAGTAAGCCGCTTCTCATTGCTTCGGATAAAAATGGACGGGAATTGTTTTCGCAATGATCAAATTGCTAGTTTTAAGTGCTGATTATTTCAAAATTGCTTCCTGCTATGCGCATATGCCTCACGATTTTTTTGTTCGCCACTACCTTCATTCCATTGAAAGCTCAACTGGCGTTGAGTGCGGAGCTGCTGGTTGCCTACCCGATGTATTTTGACAGGGAAGAAGTAGGAATTACTTCTGATAATTTTCAGAAAGGCTTTAGGCTTGGCGGATATTTCTATGGTGGTGATCTTGATGATCCGTTCAATTTCGTGATCGGATTCCGGTTCACACATCATTTCACAACTACCGACAGCGCGCAGCTGGATGTCAGTGATCGGAATTATGACCATTTTATGATTCATGGAACGGCCAAAACGGTCTTCAACAGCTTTGTTCCACAATTGGGTATATGGTTCAAAGGATTCGATAACCCCTTACTCAGTTATCGTTTTACGTTGGGAATCGGAGCTTCCTCCGCGCGTTGCCTGTACGACTTTCCGACCTTCGATTCGCTGACCATGCATTATTTCAACCCTCCCTGGTATGCCAATGGCCGCCGCAATGAAGAAGGAAAATTGTTTGCGGTCCGTCCATGCATGGGACTTAATTTTGCTATTCTCTATGAGTTCAGGTATTTCTTTGCGTACGGGAACGCAGACCTGAGCTACAGCATGGGAGAATTTCCACCCACTCCAATTTCCATTGGGGCCGGCATTCTTTTTCCATTGTCGAACATTCCCGCATTCGACGACTAGTGGGTAGTGGGTCAGTTTAATTTTTTATCAACCACATACCCAAAATCCGCAAGTCTGTTTGGGCGTTAAATCGCTTATTCGAATAATTCTTGCATACCGGCGGGAGGAGCATAACCTAATTCCTGGTGCGTTTTCATTAAACGAATACATAATTCTGCGATAACCTTATTATCTTCAAAAACGGCATCAGCGGTTTTGAGCTGCATCAGTTCCTCTAGTTGGGGATGTCGTCGTAAGTCAAAATGGATACTTGAATACATTGATTTAAGTTTCCAATGCAAATCCTCAATCTCAATTCCTTTTTCCACTGCTTTGTCTGTGTAATGAAGAACGAAACTGTGCTCAATATCTTCAATGAACTTATCTTTTTGCACTTCGTCGTACTTCACCCAGCCAATGAGTAAAAAACAGACCGTGAAGAAACTCACCACGCCCAGGGCAGGTTTTGCAGGATCTGCGTTTCCGTTCTTTTTTGCAATTCGATAGACAATAATTCCCATGCCCGCAAAGACAATCCAAACGCCCATACCACCTATTATGAATCCTTCTAAGTAACTCATAGAATGGTCCCGTACCCAGCCCAGGTGAAAGTATGCTCCGGCTAAAAAACTCCACACGGCCAGTAGTGCAATCCATCCTGTATTTCTCAATAAGTGTTTTTTCATATTCTTATTTTTTTTGATCCGGTCGCGATTAAAACAACCTATCGCTTTAAAATACAGCCCGGAGTTTAATAAGCACGTAGTTTTTTGCTTGTCTTCATCTGTTTTAATCCAGTTTATAATAACACGAAATCAAATACGCATCATTCAACAAACTTAAACTTCATAAATATGAGAATTTTTCCACAAGGCCGTTTAATATTGGCAGAGCGGTGGTTACAAAAACGAAGACCTGCGGATTTTGGGTAGTACCTCTCAAATAATATTTGGACGCTTTATATTATCTTGCCCCATGTCCCAATACCTGGTACCTTCTTTCCGCCATTTTTTCATCCGTTCCTGGCTGTTCAATATCGTGCTTACGCTTACGTTTGGAATCCTGCTGCTTGTAGTATGGCGTCATTATGTTTCTACGCACGCCACACGAACCGATTGCCTGATTAATCTCAGTATTCTTGCCGTTTGTTCTACGCACACGCTTCTCCTGGCCATTTTCTCGGTACGCCGTTTTTCACGGAAACACACTAAACAGGGAGTGATTTTTCTGGCGCATTTCTTTGCATCGGCTATCCTGGTGTAT
>DATHKF010000687.1:0-6171 GCA_035489505.1 Bacteroidia bacterium
CGCCACTGGGTGTCGCGTTTGTTCTATCCGAACACGTTGAATTTCGTTCAGGACCCGATTGAAACTTCGCCGTGGTCGCATTACCGCAAAGCGAAATCTGAGATTCAATATTTCTGCAACCAGCGCGGAATCATCACCGACAAGAACGACAAGACCGAAGCGAAGTACATGGAAGTGTACAGCTGGGAATACATGCTCGAGAATGGAGAAGGCGCGGAACTTTCATTTGCACGCAAGATGAAAGAGGCGGGCTTCCTTGATTGTTACGTGTTCATCAGCATGTACCACATTTCCATTCAACCGCAATTTGAAAAGTGGAACCCGGAGAATAAAGAGCGGATCAGGACGTATGTGGATACGTATCTCGTGAAATAGACGGAAAGCCGCAAAGCGCGCAAAGATTTTCGCAAAGGAATTTGCAAAGACATAAGAAAAGCGCAGGAATTAAATCTCTGCGCTTTTTTCTTTGCGGGCTCTACGGCTTTGCGTCTATAACTTAGAAATTCCGGTGCTCTTTCACGTACCCCGTGATATAATCCACAATCGTCGAGGTATCCGTTCCCGGAGCGAACAATTGGCCAACGCCCATCTCGTTTAATTTTTTCATGTCAGCATCCGGAATAATTCCACCACCGGTAAGCAGCACGTCGCTCATTCCTTTTTCTTTCATGATGGTCATGATCTTTGGAAAAACAGTCATGTGCGCACCGGAAAGAATACTGATCCCGATTGCGTCAACGTCTTCCTGCAACGCTGCATTCACAACCATTTCGGGAGTCTGGCGAAGACCGGTATAAATGATTTCCATTCCGGCGTCACGTAAAAAAGAAGCAATCACTTTTGCTCCGCGGTCGTGGCCGTCGAGACCAACTTTTGCAATAAGAACACGTATCGGGCGATTCATCGGGCAAATATAAGTATAAAGGAGTAGGCGAGTGAAAAAAGCAGGTAAGGAGGTAGTGACGTGTAGCGGACTGCCTACTTGCCTGCTTTTTTCACTTGCCTACTCTCTTCCTTGCCTACTTTTTTACCTGTCTATTCCGTTACCTCATCAAAACTCACGTAGAACGTCGTCCCCTTATCTCTCGTCGTCTCAAACCAGATCATTCCGCCGCAACCTTCCACAATGTTTTTTACCATCGCAAGGCCGAGGCCCATGCCGGTTGACTTGGTAGTAAAATTCGGAACGAATATTTTGTCGATCACTTCATCTGCAATTCCGGTTCCGTTGTCTTTCACAGAAACAATGAAGTGCTTATTCTGCCGCGACAATTCAACAATAACTTTTCCTTTACGTCCTTCGGGAATCGCCTGGATCGCATTGCGGAATAAGTTATTGAATACGCGCGGCAATTGTTCGCGGTCGCCGGAGATCGTCATTTCACCTTTCACCTCATCGCGGAATTCAAACTCAACGTCTTCATCGTTTTCGCTGAAGAGTTCGAGCGTGTTCTGAACTACGGTGCGCAATTCCATTGTTTCCAGGATGGGCTTCGGCATTTTTGCAAAATCAGAAAATGCGCTTGCAATGGAAGAAAGTGTATCGATCTGTTCGAGTACGGTACGCGACAACCGCTCCACTTTCTGATCAATGTCGGGCGCTTTGTCTTTGTACGCGCGCTCAAGCAATTGTATACTCAGGCGCATCGGCGTCAGCGGATTTTTAATTTCATGTGCAACCTGCTTGGCCATTTCTCGCCACGCACTTTCACGTTCCGATTGTGCGAGCAATTCCGCGCTGTTCGAAAGCTCCACGATCATCCGGTTGTATTCCCCGACAAGACTGCCGATCTCGTCTTTGCTCTTCCATTCGATCGGGTCGTTTTTCTTTCCAAGTTTTACCTGACGCATTTTTTCCTGGATCAAACGCAACGGGTGTGTCAGGTAATTGGAAATAAAAATCGCCGCAAGAACAGCAAGCGCGAAAAGGAAAACGTACACGTTGATGAGCGCCACCATGAAAGTGGAAATCTCTTTTTCAAGATCGTTTTGTTTCGCGAAATACGGAATGTTCAGGTAAGCCTGCAGCTGACCTTCTTTATTCTTCACCGGTAAATACGCGGAGAGATAAGCGAGATTACCAATGTTCTCGTCGTGGATGTATTCCGATTTTTTCATCACGCTGATCTGCCCGAATGCTTCCGGGTTCATCTTGCGCGAAGCAAGTCCTTCGTCAAAAACTTTTGGACGGGAAGAGGCGTACAGGTTTCCCTCCGGATCGTAGAGATTGATATCGGTGAAAAATACATTGGAGAATTTTTTGAGAAGATACGTCGCGTAATCGCGGTACGAAGCGTTCAGTTTATCTTCCTGGAGCTTGCCTTCAATTTCGAGCACAACGGAATGCGCTTTCTCGCTGATGATCTCCGCGTTTTTTACCTGGTACTGCTGCCGGATGTAATAGATCGATCCTGCACCAAACAGTCCAAGCGAAACCAAAACAATCATCACAAGCACCAGCTGGATCCTGTACTTGAATGTGAGATTGGAGAAGGTAGGGCCGGTGACGAGCAATTGCCGCAGGAACAATGAAACAATGAGCAACAAACTGAAATACGCGAAGATGTAAGAGAAACTTGTGGCTTTGCCCAGCCAGCCTTCTTCTACTTTACTCAGGATAACGATCGTTGTTTCGTCGGGACGATAAACAAGATGGTCCCAACCGTCGGTTTCTATATAATTATACTGCCCGCTTCCCGGAATAAATTCCGTGGTGAGACCGTATTGGTATTCTCCGGCACGATTGAGCAGCTGACCGTTTTTGTATTTCGCGTACGAATAGTTGATCAGTTTTTGATTCAATCCAAGTTCACGGTCAAGAAGCAATTCCGGGAAACCGATTTCTTCCGACATGAGTTTCGAATCGAACTCAATGAACAACGTGCCTTGCCCGAGATGCGTTTCGCGACCGGGATATTGTAAAACAACTTTCGCGAGATAACTGATGCGTCCTGTTCCTTTATCGATGTAGAAGAAATTGTCGCTGAATGTAGGCGCGCCTTCTTTCTCGCACATTTCTTCGAAGTGCAGGATGTTATCGGACCAGGGCGAACTCGAACGCAGCAGCGGCGTACACATGGTGTCGAAGAGTGTAACTTTCACTTCGTACTTTTCCCAGTACCCGCTGAAGTATTGCTGCCGGATTGTTTTTTCGAAGAGCGCAAAATCGGGAGTGGGCGCCTGCGTGGTGCGTATAAGCGCAGTGTCTGTCGATAATTTTTCTTCGATCTCAGAAAAGAAATGTTCCGCGAAAGGATCTTGCTCGGCTGCGAGTTTGTCGGCGAATACAATGCGGCTGTCGTGTTCTTTATGCATGCCTTGTTTTAGCAGCATGTGTGTGGTGTAAAACGAAAACAGCAACACAAGAAACACGATGATGGAAAACGAAAATGCTTCACCTTCTTCTTCGCTGTTGCGCAGGATGAGCACAAAGAGAACGGACATTGGCCACAGAATGGCAAGCAGGTCAACGCTGCCGAACAGGTGGTGCACACCACTCACTGCAGCGGTAGCAATGAGCAAGGCAATCAACCGGTTTCTGCGCGGCTTCAGTGAAGCTTCCAGTATGCGCAAAATGCTTTCCGATAGAAGAAAAAATGAAGCCAGCATTAATGCAATCATGAAGATGCCGGTGTAGCTGTATTCGGAAAGGCCAAAGAGATTGTTGACCTGGAAAGAAATGTCGGAGTTCTGCACCAAACCGGAAATCATGGAGTTGATTCCCCACGCAACAACAGCAGGTATGCAGAGCAGCAGCGAAGCCAGGCCAATGGTTTTCCATTTTCCTCCAGCCGAAGAAGGATCAGCGGCAGGAATAGATGCAGGATATTTTTTCAGGTGCGCATTGACGTACACCGCTAAGTAGAAGAACAGTGATACGTTGATGAGAAAA
Organism: Bacteroidia bacterium; assembly: GCA_035489505.1. Taxonomy (GTDB): domain Bacteria; phylum Bacteroidota; class Bacteroidia; order Palsa-965; family Palsa-965. The sequence goes on from DATHKF010000687.1 coordinate 3,893, forward strand.
TCGCCGAGGTTCGGGTTCCAGAATGAATTCGCATCACCGTAATGCAGCGGGCTGAACAACGGAAGATCGTAGAACGGTGCAGGATAATGAATGAGGATGGTCAGGAACCGAAGCAGTACAATGAAAGCAACAAACAAAACCGCCGGCCATCGTTTGCCCAAAGAATTTCTCAGTGATGAACTTTCTTTTCGCAGAAACGCGATGAGAAAAACACCGCCAAGGAGCGTAAGCAGGATATGAAGCAGCAACTGGAGTACAGAAAGGTCTGTGCTGCCCTGCTGTTTGAACACGAGCGAAAAAAGATAAGTGCCGTCGCTGGCGTTTACACTCGTCGTTGATTCTGGTTGCCCGACAACAATTTTTGTTTCGGGTGGCATACGGAATCCTTCAGCGAATGAATTGATGAGGTACTGGTTCTCGTATGGATATTCATTCTTGATGAGTAGCAACCCGAGATACACGCGCCCCGTGTTGTCGGTCCGTTGAATCGTTTCGAACCAGCCATTGCGCAGCCGGCTCATGCGTTGATCCAGGCAAACTTCCTTCATGTAGTTTTCTACCGCAGCGGAATTGTCGGACCAGTACTTTAATGTATCACCCTGGTAAATCAAAAGCACAATTCCCTTGTCGCGGTATAAATCGCGTGTGCGCACATTTTCGGAAAGAAAAATCTGGGAATACGATTTGCCCTGGGCGGTAGCGAATAAAGAGTCGAGTTCAGCCGTGAGGTCTTTTTCTTTCTCATGAAGCGTGGAAACAAAACCGTTCAATCCCGGTCCGGCGGTGGTTCCGCGGGAAATCGAGCACAGGTAACCCAGCAGCAAGCACAGGATGGCCAGCAGAAGAAAACTGTAACGCGATTTGAGGAAGGATTTTGCGCGGGCAACTACACTCATTCTCAACAAATTTAACTGAAGTGGGCAACTCTCAACGTGGAAAGCGGGGATTAGCCGAAAAAACCGTGCCAGTTGTTAGTTCGGAGACGAGAGATTGGAGACGGGAGGCGCGCATGGCCTATGCACAGTGCACTCTCGCCTCCCGTCTGACGTCTATCGTCTCCCAACTATTTGTTAGCTTCGCATCACCATGGCCAAACGCATAGTCCCCGTTAAACCTGTATCCAAAGGATCAAAAAGCGGCACCAAAATATTCCAGTTGCCCGATCTCAACGCGAAAGGATTTCTTTTTGTCCGCGACTTCGCAATACAAGCTGCTGTAATTGTTGCACTGGCTATTGGATTTTACTGGAATACCTATGATGGTAAATACGCGCTCGACGACGATATCGTTATGCGCCAGAATCTCTACGTGCAGAAAGGCGTTGGTGGAATAGGGGAGATCATGGGCAACGATGCCTACAAAAGCTTCTACGAAAGTATGGGCGTTGAGCAACAGCTTTCCGGTGGCCGTTACCGTCCGCTTTCCATTGTGAGTTTTGCGATCGAACAGCAATTGTTTGGTGAAACGTACGGAGAACGGTTTGAAGAAGTCCGCGATTCCCTTTTCGAAATGCAGAAGAAGGGTATTTCAGATCTCGGCAGCCAGTCGCGGCTTATTGGTGAGAAGAATAAACTGGAAATGGACATCAAAAAAAATAACCTGGATATCGCAACGTCCCGGCACATTTTCCAGATCATCTGGTTTGCGTTGTCCATGGTTATCCTGCTGCGTTTTCTGCGGAACCACATCTTCCGCGAGAATACAGATCTCGCATTCCTCGCTACGATCTTATTCGTCATTCACCCGATCCATACCGAAGTAATTGCCAACGTAAAAAGCCGCGATGAAATATTCTCGCTCATGTTCATTGTGCTCACGCTGGATTATTTCTTCCGGTATGATCTATCGAGAAAAGGACGCGATATCGTGTACGGTCTCGTGTTTTTCCTCCTCGCTTTGTTGTCTAAAGAATACGCGGTTACGCTGATCGTATTGATTCCTGCCGGCCTCATGATCTTCCACAAACGCACGCTCAGGGAACTTGGCCATTTGCTCCTGCCCATTGGCGGCATGATGGTACTCTACCTGCTGATACGTGCAGGAACCGTAGGCTTCCACAGCGATCCGGTGGCCGATCGATTCCAGGATCCGCTGAACGATCCGTACCTCAAAGCGAAGGGTGCGCAAGAACTTACATCGAAGATCAACCGCCTCGACGATTATGTGTGGCTGCTCATATTCCCGTTCCCGCTCGCCGCCGACTATTCATACCAGCATTTCCCGTATTCCAGTTTCAAAGACATCTGGGTATACGTTTCGTTGCTCGTGATGGGTGGAAT
>DATHKF010000688.1:0-4267 GCA_035489505.1 Bacteroidia bacterium
GGAAAAGTCCGTTAGGGCCATCGTAATCGAGAATGAATGGGTTGAAGGGCCCCGTTTCTTTTTTCGAATCAGCGCTGCGGTACACGTTGCGGATCGGTGGTGGATCCATGATCGCGGAATAATAATGCGAGTACAGCACCCATTTCTTTTCGCCCCACGTCTGCACGAACAAATTACTCTGGTTCGCGTTGTGCAATGAAGTGTATGCGCCTTTTCCGCCAATGAAAACCTGGAACGCATCGAATGCGGTAGGTTTTGTGCGGCGCTCGCGGAGATATTTGTAATCGAAATCGGCAAGGTGTTCCGGGTGACGCGCCAGAAGCGGGTAGAACCGATAATACTTCGTGCCACCGCCGCGGAAATTATCGATCACATCGGCGAGCGTGGTAAGTTCATACGGAAAATCGGCTTTGCCCTGGTCAACGAGAATGATTTCATCTTTTCCGTGAAGCTCTTTGAAATAATCGAGCGACCATTTTTTTACGCAATCCCATTCGGCAGCAGCGCCTTCGAGCACCACCGGAATTCCTTTTTTAACGTAATGATTTTTGAATTCCTCGAGCGAGAGGTCCTTGCGCCGCTCAATGGGCATGATCCTTCCTTCGCCGTGTTTGGCCATGGCCGCGCCGAGTTTCTTATAAAATTTCGCACGGTTTTTAAACAAGCGCTTCCTGCCAAAGAAATGATCAAAAAACTGGTAAGCTCCGTATTGAAAACGAAGCCCGAACGGAATATTCCGAACGAAATCCCTATGTGTTGGTTCCGACATGTGATGAGTTTGCTGACTTAAAAATACGAAAAAACAGGAATTTCAATTGCCGTAGTGTTGAAATCATTGAATAGGAACGCGAATTGGGCGGATGGGAGCCCCGCCTGCCCAGGTACAGCCCTGTGTGGATGATCCGCAGAGCGGATCGAACTATGTGTGCTTATCCTTTTCCTGAGGGCTATGTTTTCTTATGTTCCTATGTTGTTTTTGAATTAACCACATAGCGACATAGATAACATAGCCATGAGTTTGCATCAGCACACAATAGGACCGCTTATGTGTGCTTATCCTTTTCCTGCGGGCTATGTTTCCCTATGTTCCTATGTTGTTTTTTAATTAACCACATAGATGAGATAGATAACATAGCCATGAATTTACATCAGCACACAATCGGACCGCTTATGTGCGCTTATCCTTTTTCCTGCGGGCTATGTTTCCTTATGTTCCTATGTTGTTTTTTAATTAACCACATAGCGACATAGATAACATAGTCAGGAGTTTACATGAGCACACAATAGAATCGCTTCGCGATCTGTGCTCACTCATTTACTTACAGCCATTCCCAACCTTCCACGCATCGCCCCGGCAAAATACCGCATGCGTTTCATTGGCGAATCTTCCTTCGCCGTTTTCCATTTCACGGTATTCACCACGTAACGGATCGCATAATCATAATACCTCCGAGGGTACGCACGTTTGAAATCAATATCGCGGTCGTTGCTGGTTTCCCAGGCACCCACGTGCGTGAAATTGTCGCGGGTTTCTTCGTAAAGTTCCGTTCCGCGGATCGGGTAGGCAAGTGTGATCGTGAAATGATGCGGGTTCGATTGAATCAAATGCCGGACAGTTTCGTGAATGTCGCTTTCCGTTTCTCCGGGATAGCCCAGCATGATGAACGTTCCGGCCTCCATGCCTTTCTTCCGCGTGAGCTGAATCATTTCACGCACGTTCTTCACATCAACGCGACGGTCCATAGCGTCGATCACCTTTTGCGAACCACTTTCCGCGCCAATCCAGATGCGGAAACAACCGCTTTGTGCAAGGAGGTCGAGAATTTCTTCACTCAGCCGGTCGGAACGGGAAATGATTTCGTAACGGATCTTCAATTTGCGTTCTGCAATTACCGCAGCGAAATCTTTCATCCATTTGTGACTTACGGTGAAGACATCATCCACAAACCAGATCGAGTCGAACGTGTAATTGCGTTTCAGTTCTTCAATTTCATCGGCAACCAGTTCGGGACTTCTTCGCCGGTACGACAAGCCATAGACCGCACGGCTGCACCATTTGCAGGTGTACGGACAGCCACGCATTGTGCTCACCGAAACCGAACTTTCACCGTGCGCGTTTTTCCACGCATCGAAATATTTTTGCAGGTCAACTTTTTTCCGGTTGGGAAATGGAAGCTGGTTGATGTCTTTCAATAATTCACGTTCCGGGTTGATGACAATTTCCGAACGTTCATTTTTCCACTGAATGCCTTTGATCGCGGAAAGATCTTTTTGTTTTGCATTCAACGCCACAACCACTTCGTGCATGCTCTCTTCGCCTTCGCCAATCACAATAACATCTGCGCCAACGTTCATCAATGGCTCTGCATGCTGACGGACTTCCGGTCCACCGAGAATGATTTTCGTGTGCGCCAGTTCCGTTTTACTGCGAATAAACCGAACGATACGGATCACGTTTACACGCGTCATCAGGTTGGTATAAATGCCCACCGCATCCGGTTTTGTTTCGAGAAGTCTTCCGCATAAATTTTCAAACGTCGAAAACGTTGAATCGAAAACTTCGTTGTCAAAACCATTCTGCTCCAGCCACGCCGATACACTCAGAATACCCAGCGGAACGTAGGGCTTCATGATGGCCTGTTCTTTGGAGTCTTCGGAGAGGAAATAGCCGTGTGTGAGGAGAATTTTCATTCCCTGTGAAGGTACGAATTCGGTAGGTACGTCACTGCGAGGAACGAAGCAGTCCCATCTTCGAAGAGGAGACTGCTTCGTTCCTCGCAGTGACGGTGCGCTGCGCCTCTGCGTTGAATTTTTACGCCACGTGTGAATCAGCACACCACCCCGGGAAATACCTCTCCCTCTTCTCCGGCTTCAGCTTCGCAATCTCATGCATGATGGCCGTATCCGGCACTTGTCCAAAACCGGTATTGATTGTGGTATCAAACACCATCATCTCATCGCTGAGTTTGAGATACGCGCTCACGAGCGGAGGAACCTGCAGGCCATAAAACTTCAACGTGCGTTTGAGCTCTGTGAGTCCCTGCTGCAATGGAAGTCCTTTGAAGAACATATCCATGTGCGGAGAAATATTCAGGTTGTGCCTGGCCTGCACCAATCCGGAATTTTTCCGGAAGTAGTAGTTCAGCATGCTGAGGATGAGGTCGCGCGCGTGAACCGGGTAGGAGCGGGGAATGGTTACTTTTCCGAAGAGAAATTCCGTATGCGGTGTCGATTGCGCAACGATTCCAATTCCTTCCCAGAGGCTTTCCAGGACAAAAACGCTGCGTGGATTTTCGGACCGCGACTGGTATGCCGGCTGAATCCAGGAACGACCGAGTTCCATCGTAACCGGCAAATACGAGCGACGGAATTCTTCGGAGAACTGAAACAATTCACCGGAAGGCAGGAAGTAATTTGAATGACCGTCGAATGCATCGGTGCAGTGTTGCAAACGATATCCACCGGCAATTTTTTTGGCCACCGGATCCCAGGCGATGAGTTGTTGATTGGCAAATGTGCCTGTGTCAAATTCATCGAGGTCGAGTGATTTCCCGGTGCCACTACCCGAGTGACGGAAACTCAGTTCGCGCAGCCGCCCGATCTCCAGGAGCAACGGCGATTCTGTGCGGTGACGGAATACGTACAATTCGAAATTTCCGCGACAGCTCGTTTTGAGGAGACGGCAATGCTGCAATTGTTTTTCAATAACGGGAGTTGGTACAGAAGATATGATGGTTCTCATGAGCATAGAGTTTAGAGGGATGCCGGTTGCGGTACACGCAACGCATCCACGGGATGAATAAAAATGGAATTAGCGGATCAAACCGAACGTGAGCATCCGCACATAAAGGCGAAATGCACAGGCCACACAGAGTGCGGGTTTTGTTGCGCGGAAACTTTCGTTGCGTTCCAGGTAATGATGCCCCACTCCTGGAAGTACATACCCGACCATGATGGCGATGGGTGCATACCACCATTGACCGGTGATGAAAGCAAGTGCGAGGAAAACGAAAAATGAAGTGGCACCGATAAAGTGAAGCGTACGGTTGCCTTTGTCGCTATGTGCCTGGAGATATTCGGGATAGAATGAATTAACTTCTTTTATGAATGATTTCATGGGAAGGTGATTAGAAGTCATCTCAAAAACGCCTTGAGAGTATAATTACGCAAGCGATCTGCACAAATGCGAGATAATTCTCATGGCGGATTTCGTATCGTGTAGCGCATCGTCGGAAGTTCTGAATCCATGCGAATAATCGTTCAACTC
>DATHKF010000689.1:0-6588 GCA_035489505.1 Bacteroidia bacterium
CGTGAATGTCAACACAGGCCAGGACTACACAACAGTCGAACGAAACCGGGACATGACGATTTTTGAATCGGGCGGAACACTTACCCAGGCCGGAGTGAACATTGGAACATGTACAACCACCACGGCATATTCAGGAGGGAAAAGCACCGCCACAATCAAATACTTTTTGCCCAACGGAGTTCAATGCGCTGAAGCTACATGCGACAATATCGGTGCGAAAACAGCAACAGTCCGCACGCTGAAAGACAATAGAACGCACACTGTGACCATCGGAAATTCTGCGCTGAAAGAAAATGAAATCGCGGAATGGCTTTCGACCAATTTTTATTTGTGAGCCTTGGACACCCTTCAGCACCCTTCCTAACGCTCAAAGGCATATATGGCTTTGAGCGTTAGGAAGGGTGATCAAGGGTGCTGAAGGGTCAACTCACCAGCGCCACCTGCTCCTTGAGCACACGCGCGTACATCTGTTCATACAACGGCAATATATTCCGCAAATCGAATTTCTTCGCATGCTCGTACGCATCGTGCTTGAATTTCTGCAACGTGCCTTCGTCAGATAAAATCTTCAGCGCATTCTTCGCCATGTCGTCAACATCACCCACATTGCTGGTGTAGCCTGTTACGCCGTGAATATTCACTTCGGGCAATCCGCCGGTGTTTGTAGAGATGACCGGAACATGAGACGCCATGGCCTCCAGCGCCGACAATCCAAAACTTTCTGTTTCCGAAGGAAGAATGAAAAGATCGGCAATCGAAAGCACTTCGCTCGGGTTAAACACTTTTCCGAGAGAAACAATATCGTCGCAGGTATTTAATTCGCGACACAGCTTATCGATGTTCGCGCGCTCAGGTCCATCGCCCACGAGGACCAAACGTGTTTTTACCTGGCTCCGCACCTTATCAAAAACGCGAAGGACGTCTTCCACCCGTTTCACTTTCCGGAAATTGGAAACGTGCACCATGATTTTTTCTCCACCCGGCGCAAACATTTGCCGCTGACAATTCCGCGAAGCCTGTCCGTATTCCGAAAGATTAATAAAGTTCGGAATGACCTGCACTTCATTCGTGACGTTGAAATATTTCAAGGTGTCTTTGCGCAGGCTTTCAGAAACTGCCGTCACCGCATTCGAATGATTGATCGCAAACGTAATCACTGGTTCGAAAGAGGCATCGCGTCCGACGAGTGTAATGTCTGTTCCGTGCAACGTAGTAATAAATGGAAGATTGATTCCGCGATCGGCAAGAATGCGCTGCGCCATAAACGCGGCCGATGCATGCGGGATGGCGTAGTGCACGTGAAGCAGATCGAGTTTTTCGTTCATCACCACGTCTACCATTTTACTGGTGAGCACAAGTTCGTACGGCTGGTAATCGAACAACGGGTAATTCGACACAACCACTTCGTGATAGAAAATATTTTCCGTGAACGAATCAAGCCGCACCGGTTGACTATACGTAATAAAATGCACCTGGTGACCTTTCGCCGCAAGGGCTTTCCCGAGTTCAGTGGCCACAACTCCCGATCCACCGAATGTGGGATAACAGACAATACCGATTTTCATGGAGCAAAAGTAGCCGATAGACGTGAGACTTTAGACGGTAGACAGACTTTCCTCCTCTATGTTTCAAAGAAATTCTGGGTTTTAGATGTCCTCCAATTTCTTCGAAGGAAACATAGACGGAGTCTGTCTATCGTCTACCCTCTATCGTCTCCCGTCTTGCATGACTGAAAACCAGCCCTGTCGATCACCGAATATTCTTAATTTAGGCCTATGAACTCCTCCTCCAACGTACTCAACTGGTTCGAAATTCCGGTCTCCGATTTTAACCGCGCTAAACGCTTTTACGAATACGTATTTGGTTTTGAGATGACTGAATCGCAGACCGGTCCGATCAAAATGGGATTCTTTCCTTCTGTCCCGGGCAGCGGAAAAGTATCAGGAGCCATTTGCTACAACGAAGATTTTTACCGTCCCAGCGTATGGGGACCGGTGATTTACCTCAATGCGAATCCTGATTTACAGGTTGCGCTCGACCGCATCGATGCAATCGGCGGAAGGATTCTCATGCCGAAAAAACTCATTGCACCCGAGATCGGATACATGGCGTTGTTCGTGGATTGTGAAGGGAACCGGATGGCGTTGCATTCGAATAAGTAGTATCTTTTGGTATGCGTCAATTTCAGCTGATTCTTTTATTCTCATGCCTTCCGTTTTTTTCCTGGGGACAAAACAGCGTTGATACATTCAGCGTGAACTACGTTCCGTTGGTTGTAAAAGCACCCGAAGGATGGAGAATGGAGCAGATCAATGATGATGTTTGCAATGATTCCACATGGAACTATATAGCCCGCAATATTATTGACACCAGAGAGCTCAATGGACGTATTGGAATCCGAATATTGGAAAACGGGACGCAGGGTGCTGAGACGAAATCCGATGGGAAACTGCTTTCATATGAAACCAAATACCATCAATTCGGAAAGAGGGAAGGGTACCTTCTGGATTTTACTCCTTCGAAGATTAAAGGTTGCCGTAGTTGTGGGAAACAATACAGTACCCTTTTCATTACACCTTTGTCTGATAAAAAAACACTTTACATTTACTTCTCCGGAAACGGGAATCCAAAAATCATGGCTGACTTTAGAACTCAGTTCATGTCTTTCTGTGATTCCTTTTTTGTTCAGAATGCCAAGAACTTGGATCATTTTCTTTTGCTCAATGAGTATGTCTCACCAGCCATAATAGATACCACTTTTCTGGGATTAAGCCCTGTCAAATATTTTTACAACTCCGATTTTAATCCTGCTATTGAGGCTGCAATATCTGAAAGTGTCCGCACGATAACTCTCACTCAAACCAATAGTTTCATCTATAATGCTACCATTACGGTTGTTTTCGAATTACGAAATGGTTATGATCTAAACCCAAACGGTATATACACCGAAATAAAACCCGCTTATTCACACCCTGCTCCCATAAGGTACACACCAGAAACAATACGATATGATTGGCGTACCTCTTGGTTTGAAGAATACTCGTATACAATTAATCGGGTCATTCTAAGTTCACCCGCTTTCACTTTAAGCGCCACATTCACACTTAGTGTTAAAGTGGAAGATGCTCTTTTCAAGAGTTATTATCAGCTCGTCTTAGAGCAGTATGCAGATAATATAAAAGATCTAAATGCCCTTTTTGTCCCGGTATCGAAAGCGCCGAGAATCAACATTCCTGAAAATCTTACTCCTCAGAAAAGTAATCAGGAAGAACCCATCAAATTCAAAAAAACAATGCCCCCACCAAAAAGTCCGCAAGATCAAGCTTGTTTGCCGAAGGAAAACCGGAATCGGTTTTTATCCCGCTCCCACGATACTCTTAACTGAATCCAACATTTGTGAAACATTCCCGCTATCTCTTTTTCCTTTTCGTTGCGATCAGTTTTTTCAATGGGAAAGTTGCGGCACAGGTCGCTGCGGACATTGACACTTTTCACGTTAACAACGCAATGTTTATTGCGCAAGCTCCCGATAAATGGTTTTCTACCAAGGTTCAGAGTGGAATTCAACCGGACACTTCGTGGAACTACATAGCCAAATATGAATCGGTCGATGGAAAAGTCAATGCGCAACTTGGCATTCAGATTACTAATAATACCACGTATACACCCACCAAAAAAGAGAGACGGAAATTCAAGAAAAAATGCATGGTTACAGAAACAATTGTTTCCGGATACGACTGTTTTTATCTGAACTATAAACCCGAAAGAATAAAAAAGTGTAACACCTGCAATCCTGTTTACACCAGGGTCTATTTAATTCCTTTGAATTCCTGTCAAACAATGACCGCGATTTTCATCGGTCAGGGACAAAAAATGAATGTTGATCCGTTAGAAATTGTATTTCGTGAGTTTCTTGAAGGTTTTATTTCGGGCAACGAAAAAGGCCTGTCAGTTTTTCGCCAGTTTGACTTTGAAAAGGGAATGATGCATGATACTCTTCGTGTACAAGATTATTATCTGACAGCACTCGTTCCTACAGAGTATACTATATCCAGGCATTATACCCTGAATGGTGCCGGGTATTCCGTATCTAAAACCAACAGTTGTGAAACCTTTACAATAAATGTACAAGCGGATATTTGCGACACGAGTAGTACCACGCTAAAAACAGTAGCATTCAATCCACAAGACACTGGAGTGGTTATTATAAACGCGAATTCATATTCGTCTGCATGGGCGCAGCCAGTTTGGATCCGAACAAAACGAACACTTCCCACTAATGACGGGAAGTTTGTCATACTAACCATCAGTAGCAGGGTTTCCATTTATGACTCCAAAATGCTTGAGTACTACGAACGCCTGATTCGTGAATATGCAAATGCCCTGCAGAACGCAAATCTGAAGGTTGGGAATTCACCTCCCATTATTTTTGGCGCTCCGGAACTTAATCCACGTTCTAAGGACGACATTCGGGCTCCACTTAAATTCGAGAAAACAATGCCCGGTGCTAAACCCAAAAAATGATGTGAAGATTTCAGGATTAAAATCGAAAATCACTTCCCCTTTCACACAACCAACGCCTGCAACACCTTCCCTCTTATCCCCTGAGTTGCCAATTTATTCGGCTCAGTATCCGGGTACACGATTTCATAAAAACGCAAATACCAACCCGGGGCTGAAAGAACTACGGAAACACTTTATAAATATCCTTTCTATGAAGAATCCGAACGAACTCAACCGTACTTCCCGAAATGAAAAGCCCAACGCGATAATCGCCTATTCTCAATCGGAAGGCATTTTTATGTCCTGCCAGTTTCTTAATATTGGAATGATGCTTTAATGATGAAGCGAGTTCAACTTCACCAATAAATGATTCAAGAGCCTCCTTAACGAAACGATTCGAAATTGAATCAAGATCTTTGGAGAATCTCTTGAGAAAGATAACTTGCATTACTTACGCAGTTTCTTAAGTATTGAGGATTTAGAAACCGTCTTGCTTCTGTCGACACCTTTCATCAATTTACTTAGTCCAAGGTCTTCCATTTCTTCAGGAGTAAGAGCCGAAACAGAAATGCCTAGTTTACTCAGAAGATCATTGATCAGCTTAAACTCAGATTTATCCTTTGGTGTAATAACGAGCGATTTCATATTTCAAATTTAAACAAATTCTCAATTCCTCATTTCTGATTTTTCACCCCCACCACCAACTCCTGCAACACCTTCCCTCTTATCCCTTGACTCGCCAATTTATTCGGCTCCGTATCCGGGTAAACCCTGTTCGATAAAAACACAAACACAATTCCGGTTTCCGGATCTGCCCACGCTTGTGTGCCGGTAAATCCCTGGTGACCGAAACTGGCGCAAGAAATGGCTTCACACGCTGCATCGCCTTTGGTTGTATCGGGATCCGGTTTGTCGAAACACACTCCGCGGCGACAATCTTTGTATTGGTAGCCGGTGAAATCATTCACCGTTTCGGTTTGAAAATACCTGCGGCCACCATACGTTCCGCCATTGAGATACAGCTGCATCATCACGCCTACGTCGTTCGCATTGCTGAACACTCCCGCGTGACCGCCGATTCCGCCGAGCATCGCTGCACCCTGGTCGTGCACATCGCCCTGCAATTGCTGCTTGCGCCATTTCTTGTCGTTCTCCGTAGGCGCGCAACGCGCACTCGCAAAACGCAAACGCGGCTGGTAACCCATCGTAGGCAAACCCAGCGGACGATAAAACGCACTCATCACGTAATCACTCAGCAGCATGCTGCGTTTCTCTTCGATGATCTCCTTCATGTAATAATAACCGAGATCGCTGTAGAGATAATTTCCTTTCGGTTTCAGCTTACAGTCGTTGATGCGTTTGTACATCGTGTCTTTGTAATGCAGCTGGATGAACATGCCCGGAGCAACATAAACCGGGAATGAATCGCTGAACGTTTTGCCGTACACGCCCTTCTTCAGGTTGTTGCTTGCATCGATCGTTTCTTCGAAGAACGGAATCCATGCAGGCAGTCCCGCGCGGTGTGTCATCACCTCGCGGATCACCAGCGTGTCCTTGTTCGTACGCTTCAGTTCCGGAAGATATGTTCCAAGCTGTTCGTCGAGGCTCAACGATTTATCGTCCACCATTTGCATCAGGCACGGCGTTGTAGCCATGATCTTCGTCACCGAAGCAATATCATACAGGTCCATGTTGTTCACCGCATGATTTTTCCCGTACGTGAAATGACCGTAGGATTTCATCAGGAACACCTTGCCGTCCTTCGCTGCAAAAATCTGGCAACCGGGATACGCTTTGTCCGTAATGCCTTTCGTGATGATCGAATCGATGCGCTTCAGTGTGGCCTGGCCAATTCCAAGTTCTTCCGGAACCGTATACTTCAAACGCGTAGGAGCAGCCGTTGCAATGCCGGTTTTTCCTTTCCATGCATTCAACGTTACCGGAAGATTGCCTGCAAATGAAATCCCACCGAACAAAGCCTGCACCGCAAGATCTTCCATGTACGGCTGATCTTCGTATGCCTGCACAACCACATCGCATTCCTCAATGCGCTTGATCTCGTTCAACGCGTAAGGCGAACCGAAC
>DATHKF010000690.1:0-11555 GCA_035489505.1 Bacteroidia bacterium
CCTGTTGTACGATGCAGGTTTCACATTGATCGATCGCATGCACATTACCGGCGACGCACATTTTCGTCCGCACTTTGCTTTTGCACACGGTCACTTATATGTGACGTACGATGCACCGGGCGCGGTGTATATGAAGAAATATTACCTGCTGCTGGGTGCGGTGCATGAAGAATCAGCAGATCAGTTGAATCTTAAATGCTATCCAAATCCCGCTGTGGACCAATTGTTCGTGTCGGTTGAAAATGCCAGCGGAAAATGGACGATGGAAATACTCGATGTTACCGGAAGATGCGTGATCGAACAAAGTCCTGAAGAAGATAATGCGGCAGAGATTGATGTGTCCGCATTGGCACCGGGAATTTATACGTTGCGTCTCCGTGACGAAAAAGGGATAGCCAACAGAAAGATTGTCATTGGGCGATGACATTATTCACAATCATTTCTTTCCCCGGCTTCGCCCTTGTCTCCCTCGGCTCCGCTCGGTCTGACAAGTAGTTTCACTACAGGATTCCGGAAACGCCTTACTCCCGGTCTCGTTAAACGACTCGTTGGGCAAAGCTATTTGTCAGACCGAGCGGAGCCGAGGAAAGACAAGGCACGAAGCAGTGACGTTTACCTATAGATTAGCCAACTGCTCTTCAATCGCTTTGATCTTCGACTCCGCATCATTCATTTTCTTCTTCTCCGCGTCGATCACTTCCGGTTTTGCATTCTGTACAAAACGCTCGTTCGCGAGTTTCTTCTGAACAGAAACGAGAAAGCCTTTATTGTATTCGAGGTCTTTCTTCAGACGATCGCGCTCTTCTTCTACATTGATGCTTCCTGTAACCGGAATGAAATACTGCGATGAACCCGCAACAAACGAGAATGAATTTTCAGGCGCGTCTTTTACAATTTCGATCGCGTTCACGTTCGCCAGTTTTTCAATCACCGGGAAGAAACGGTCGTACACCTGTGCGCCTGAAACTTTCAGGTCGAGTTTTTCTTTCGGCGAAAGTCCTTTCTGCGAACGGAACATGCGGACTGCAGTTACCACTTTCTGGTCGTCGTCGAATTGCACCGTGATCTTTTTATCGGAAGGTGCAACTTCCGGCCACGCTGCAACAATGATCGCATCTTTCGCACTGCGTTCTTCAAGCAGGTGGTACAATTCTTCCGTGATGAACGGCATGAACGGATGCAGTATTTTCAGAATCTTCTCGAAAAATTCGCAGGTGCGTGCAAACGTCAACGCATCAATTGGTTTTGAAACGCCGTCAACGAATTCCGGTTTTACCATTTCGAGATACCAGGCGCAGAAATCGTCCCACACCAGTTTGTACGAAGCCATCAACGCATCCGACAAGCGGAACTTCGTGTAATGATCGTTTATCTCCGCGAGTTGCTGATTGAATTTCGCATCGAACCAGGCCGTAGCCGCAACAGCCACTTTCGGCTGATCGAGTGTGTTGTCAACCGTCCATCCTTTTACGAGGCGGAACGCATTCCAGATTTTGTTCGAGAAGTTTCTGCCCTGTTCGCACATCGATTCATCGAAAGGCAAATCGTTTCCGGCCGGTGAACACAAAAGCATGCCCACACGAACGCCGTCGGCGCCGAATTTTTCAATCAGGCCAAGCGGGTCGGGAGAATTCCCCAACGACTTCGACATTTTTCGTCCCTGCTTGTCACGCACGATTCCGGTGAGATACACATTCGAGAATGGTTTCTTCCCCACGTATTCGTAACCGGCAATGATCATACGCGCTACCCAGAAAAATAAAATTTCCGGTGCGGTCACGAGATCGTTTGTCGGGTAATAATATTTCAGATCGGCGTTGAGGTTATCTTTTCCATTGCGGATTGCTGCCGGATCGAAAACTGTGATCGGCCAAAGCCATGAGGAGAACCAGGTGTCAACGACATCTTCGTCCTGTCGGATCTCATCGCGCGTAATTTTTGAATTTTCAATTTTGAATAATTCAAACGCTTCATCCAGCGATCGTGCAACAACATAATTCCCCTGGGCATCGTACCACGCCGGAATCCGTTGTCCCCACCAAAGCTGACGCGAAATGCACCAGTCCTGTACATTCTCCATCCAATACCGGTATGTATTGATGAACTTATCCGGAATTAAATTCACTTCGCCATCAACAACTGCTTTCAACGCCGGTTTTGAAAATTCTTTCATCGCCACAAACCATTGCATAGAAAGACGCGGCTCAATAACGGCATTGGTTCTTTCTGAATAACCAATGTTATTTTTGATCTCATCCACTTTCACGATGTGACCGGCCTCTTCGAGGTCTTTCACGATCTGCTTGCGCGCAGCAAAACGGTCCTGCCCGATGTACAATTGCGCAGCAGCGCTCATCGTTCCATCAGGATTCAGCACGTCGATCATGTCGAGCTTATGCTTCTTGCCGAGTTCGTAGTCATTCCTGTCGTGAGCCGGTGTCACTTTCAGCGCACCGGTACCGAATTCTTTGTCCACGTATTCGTCGGCAATGATAATCACCGCGCGATTGATCAGCGGAACAATTGCTTTTTTGCCAACGAGTTTGGTGTAACGTTCATCTTCCGGGTGAACACAAATAGCAGTATCGCCCAAAATAGTTTCCGGGCGCGTGGTTGCAATCGTGATCCATTCGTCAGAAGAGCCTTCTCCGAAGGAGCCCTCACGGGCAATTTTGTAACGTACATAGTACAATTTCGAAGTGGCTTCTTTCATCATTACCTCTTCATCCGAAACGGCAGTGAGCGCCGACGGATCCCAGTTCACCATGCGTGTACCGCGGTAGATGTAGCCTTTCTTGTACAGGTCGATGAACACATCGGTTACTGATTCACTCAACTCCTCTTCCATCGTGAACCGTGTACGGTCCCAATCGCAGGATGCACCCAGTTTTTTCAGTTGCTCGAGAATAATGCCACCGTATTTTTCTTTCCACGACCAGGCGTGTTCGAGAAACTGCTCGCGGGTGAGATCCTTTTTATGGATGCCCTGTTCTTTGAGCAAATGAACCACTTTGGCTTCGGTAGCGATAGAAGCATGGTCGGTTCCCGGAACCCAGCAGGCATTTTTTCCCTGCATACGGGCACGACGAACGAGCACATCCTGGATGGTATTGTTCAGCATGTGTCCCATGTGGAGCACACCCGTGACGTTGGGCGGAGGGATCACAATTGTGTAAGGCTCACGCTCATCCGGAGTGGAGCGAAAAAATCCGTTTTCCATCCACCACGCGTACCAGTGGTTTTCTACCGACTTTGGGTCGTAAGTTTTGGGGATATCCATTAGTTCCTTTATCTTCGTTAACATCCCTGATACGGAGTCCTTAAACGACTTGTACCGGGATGCAAATTTACTAAAAAAAGCAGGTTTTGCCCTCCAAAGTGGCACGATTTGTGATATTCTTAGCTGATAACACAACCAATAAAAACGATCCAAAAAATTTATTGCCATGAAAAAACTACTCCTCCTGCCCATTTTTGCTTTGAGTGTGCTGACTGCGTCTGCCCAGGCTACATCAGGTCCTGCGCGTCCGAACGGTCCGGTTATGCAGTTCGATGAACTCGAATTCAATTTTGGTACCATCAAGCAGGGTGAATCTGTTACCCACGAATTCAAATTCAAGAATTCCGGAAAAGAGCCGTTGATCATCAACACAGCTGTTGGTTCATGCGGTTGTACAGTTCCTGAATATCCGAAAGAGCCGATCAAGCCAAATGGCTCAAGCGTGATCAAAGTAACTTTCAACTCTACCGGAAAATCAGGTCCACAGGACAAGCTGGTTACTATCACGTATGATACCGACAAGACAGTAGTTCTTCACATGAAAGGAACTGTTGAGGTTGGAGCGCCTGCTCCGGCACCAACTGCTCCACAACAGGCTCCTGCGACACCAACACAGGCTAAGCCAGCTCCTAAAACAGCTACAGCTACGCCTGCAGAAGCTCCGGCTCCGGCGTCACCTGCAAAGAAAGATGCAGCATCTCCGGCCCCTGCAACCAATGAAAGACCAAAATTCTAATCACCCATTCACTTCAGTGAAATGAAAAAGCTCGTTGTTCTATTTTCGGTAAGTGTTTTGTCGCTAACAATGGCGGCGCAAACCAAACCTGCAGCTAAGCCTGCAACTCCTCCTGCACCAACAGGCGCTTCTGCCCCGGTACCGCAGGTTGATCCGGGTTATAAGTTCGACAAGGTCGATCACGACTACGGCACTATTTCAAAAGGAGCAGAGCCGTATTGTGAGTTCCGCCTGACCAATACCAGCAAAGCACCGCTGGTTATTGCCAGCGCAGTAGGTTCGTGCGGATGCACAGTTCCAGAATATCCGAAAGAGCCAATCAAGCCAGGTGAAACCGTAATCATTAAAGTCCGTTACGACACCCAGCGCATTGGTCACTTCGAAAAACAGGTTACTGTGAATTTCGCAGGAAAAAATGAGCCTGCTATTCTGAAAATTCACGGAACTGTTGAAGTTCCTCCTGCTGAGCAGCCATTCCCTACACCGGGAACAGGAACCGGCACTTCGGGCGCACCAGTGAACAACGAACCATAACCCCGATCATGAAAAAATCAATTGCTTTCCTGTTGCTGCTTGTTGCAGCAATCGGTGTTCGTGCGCAGGCTCCCGCTACGGTGACTGCTACAGACGGCGCTGTGATTACTTTCGAAACAGAAGTAATTGATTTTGGAGATATCGGTCAGAATACGGAACAGATCCGCACATTCAAGTTTACGAATACAGGAACAGCTCCATTGATCATCAAGAGTATCAAAGGTCAGTGTGGTTGCACCAGTATCCCTGATAGCTGGCCCAAAGAGCCGATTCCTCCGGGAGGCACAGGTACATTCCAGGTGAAGTATGACACCTCCGTGCGCGTAGGCATGTTCGATAAAAAAATCATTATCACCTCTAACGCCACTAACCCGGTTGTGGAAGTAAAAATCAAGGGCAATGTATTGCCTGCAGGTTCAGGCGGTTAAAACTAACTTTGTCCAATGAAAAGCACCACGCAAAAACGTGGTGCTTTTTTTATGTGTCATTGCGAGCGGAGCGAAGCAATCCCGTCTTTCGAAGGTGGGATTGCTTCGCTCCGCAATGACGTAATAATCGCACATCGAAAATGGAATGATGGCTTGGTTCTTGATGTTATAAATAAAAAAATCAAACATCATGAAACGCATTTTACTTGCCCTCATTTTTGCAGCCGGCGCGACTTGTTCGCTGCAGGCACAGGTTGCTTCTGCTCCGTACGACAAGAGCGCACCCCTGTTATCCTTCGTTACTGAAACGTATGCGTTCGACACTGTCGCGCAAGGCGAAGTTGTAGTGTACGAATTTACATTCACGAATACGGGCAAATCGCCGCTGATCATTTCCGCAGTGAACGTGGGTTGCGGATGCACCGCTTCCAAATACAGCCAGGAACCTATTCCTCCGGGAAAAACCGGTATGGTAAGACTCGAGTTTCGCACTGTAGGCAAAATGGGTCCACAGGACAAAACTGCAACTGTTGTATCCAACAGCGGTGGCGGTGATGTAGTACTTCATTTGAAAGGAACAATCGTTGCGGCTGCACCCGCGCCAGCACCTGCACCAACGAATGGTGTGCCGGTAAACAAATAGTAATCCCCAGGAACGACCCGTTGCATGTACTGACGGGTCGTTTTGTTTAACTTTACAGGAATGAAAATGCGTTTTGCTTTATTCCTCCTTGCCGTAGTTGCACTGTCTTCGTTCCGTGCAGTTACAGGACCCGTTATGAGCTTTGATGAAATGAAACACAATTTCGGTTTCATCCGTCAGGGCGAAGTGGTTTCGCATGAATATTCATTTACAAATACCGGTGATTCCCCGCTGATCATTACAGATTGCGAAGTTACCTGCGAATGCACGAAAGTTGATTTCCCGAAAGAGCCGATTACCAAAGGCGGAACCGGGAAAATCAAAGTGACTTTCGATTCGAAAAGCGCCATGGACCGGCAGGAAAGAACGGTGGTTGTAAAATCGAATGCAACGAACTCGCCGGTTACGCTTACGTTCAAGTGCGTGGTGCTGAAACCGAAAGGTTAGTTCACAGTTAATTCGTTGCTTAGTTCACTGCTGCCGGTTCCCAACCGGATTGCCAGGCAGAGAGCATATTCTGCACAACAGTGAACGTAATAACGGTGAACTGTGAACTTTTTCCGACCTTTACGCTTCATTCCAAAAGCGATATGCCAAAGATTTCTGTTAAGGCCAATTCCATGCCGCCTTCCCCAATCCGCAAACTCGTTCCGTACGCTGAAAAAGCAAAAAAGGACGGAAAGAAAATATACCACCTGAACATCGGGCAGCCGGATATTGAAACCCCGGAAGTGATGCTCAACGCGATCAAGAATTCCAACATCCGCGTGATCGAGTACACACATTCCGCGGGCAATGAAAGCTACCGGAAAAAACTCGCGGCGTATTACCAGCGTTTCAACATGCCGGTGAATACGGAAGACGTAATTATCACCACCGGAGGATCTGAGGCCATTGAAATTGCGATGATGACCTGCTTCAACCCGGGTGATGAAATAATTATTCCGGAACCGTTCTACGCCAACTACAATGGTTTTTCGTGCGCGGCGGATCTTGTGATCAAACCCATCCGTTCGTACATCGAAACCGGGTTTGCGCTTCCGCCTATTGCGGAATTTGAAAAACTCATTACGCCGAAAACAAAAGGCATCATGATCTGCAATCCCGGAAATCCAACCGGGTATTTGTACAACCGCGAAGAACTCGAAGCGCTGAAAGAACTCGTGCAGAAATACGATCTCTTCCTGTTGTCGGATGAAGTATACCGCGAATTCTGCTACGACAACAAGCAGTATGTTTCCGTCATGCATCTTTCCGGCATCGACAACAACATCGTGCTGCTCGATTCGATCTCGAAACGTTACAGTGCATGCGGTGCGCGTATCGGTGCATTGATCTCGAAGAACAAAGAAGTGATGGCCGGTGCGTTGAAATTTGCACAGGCGCGTTTGTCTCCACCTACATTCGGACAGGTTGGCGGTGAAGCTGCGCTGGAAACTCCGCAATCTTATTTCGATGCGGTGACGAAAGAATATACTGCACGCCGCGATTACGTGATTGAAGCGCTCAACAAAATGGAAGGCGTATTCTGCCCGAAACCCAGCGGTGCGTTTTACTGCATTGCCCGTTTACCCATTGACAATGCAGATACATTCTGCCAATGGCTCCTCGAAAGTTTCAATCACAACGGAAAGACAGTGATGCTTGCACCCGCCACCGGATTTTATTCCACACCGGGAGCCGGGCTCAACGAAGTGCGCATTGCCTACGTGCTGAACCTTGCCGATCTTGGAAACGCAATGAATTGTCTCGAAGAAGCGCTGAAAGTTTACCCGGGACGGAAAGTAATCGCTGCCGAACTCGCCAATCAAAAATGATTACTGATTAGTTGATTGAAGAACCGTATCGTCAACATCAACTAATCGACAAATCGTTAATCAACGAATTGATTTTTTCCGCTGATGAAATTATCTCACCTGTTTTTTATTGCGTTGCTCGCCTGGGCCATCCCCTCGCCTGCACAAAACGGTGACATAAACCTTCTCCGGAAAATCAATCAGCCCGTAAATATTGGTCTCGACAAATCGATGCGTGTGGTCTCGGGTTCGGTTGCACCCCTGATGATTGCAGTTCCTGTTGGAATTCTCATTTACAATTACACACAAACGCGTTCATTCACGGAGAAAAAAGAACCGTACGTTATTGCAGCCGCATTGATCGGAACAACGGCAATTACTTTCGGATTAAAATATGCCGTGAACCGGTCGCGCCCATTCGTGACCTACCCCGATATCATTCAGAAAGATTCGCACGTAGGTCCGTATTCATTTCCATCGGGTCATACTTCTTCCGCTTTTGCGCTCGCCACTTCGCTAAGCCTTTGTTACCAGAAGTGGTACGTCGCGGTGCCGGCTTATCTATGGGCGATAACCGTTGGTTATTCACGAATGAGACTTGGTGTACACTTTCCAACTGATGTACTGGCCGGTGCGCTCATTGGTACAGCATGCTCAGTAGCTACGTGGTATATTTCTCATCGGTTAGCTGCAAATACACGGTAACGGTCGGAATCGCTGCGCGATTTGGGATTGGAAAATTTTACCGCAGAGGCGCTGAGACGCAGAGGGTGCCACTTGTGAGTTTGCAGTGGTCGCGGAGGACACGCGCTGCGACCATTGCTACCTTAAGTACCGGGCTCCGCGCCTCTGCGCCTCCGCGGTGAAAAAACCTGCGCACGTCGAATTGTGATTGTGCTTTGCTGATTAAATTCCTATATTTCGGAAGCAGAATGAACGATCTATATACAGCGCTATGAAAAAAATATTTACTCTCCTTACTGTTTTATCTTCTTCACTGATCATAAACGCACAGTCGATAGCGCCACAAGTGATTGCTTCCGCAGGTGAATTTTATTCTAACATCAGTGGTTCTGTTTCGTGGACATTGGGCGAGCCAATGGGAGAAACATACGCCTCAACCAACAACATGCTCACGCAGGGTTTCCAGCAACCGGATGATTTCGGAACAGGAATTTCTTCGATTCCCGGTGTCGATGCAGATGTATATCCGAATCCGACTGCCGATGCGGTAATGCTTCAGTTCGATGACAAAGCAAACGGATTGTACATCATTGAAGTTTTCAATACGCTCGGGCAGCAAATGAGCTCGACCCAGTTTACTGCAACGCCTTCTGCAAAAACCACCGTCAACCTGGTTGGCTTTGCCGACGGAATTTATTTCATCACCGTGAGAAAAGCAGACGGATCAGAAACGTCTACATTCAAGATCACCAAGAATTCCTAATCCTTCTTTTAAGATTCAATCATGAAAAGATTATTGACGCTTTTCGTGGCAGTTGCTGTACCTTTTTGTGTATTTGCACAGGCGCCACAGGAAATAAAATACCAGGGTGTTGCACGCGATGCAGCCGGTGTTCCGTTATCGAACGACACGATCGTTGTAAAATTTGACATCCATACCGGCACTCCCGGCGGAACCATTGTGTACACCGAATTTCATTCGACAGTTCCTACCAACGCGTTCGGACTGTTCAGCGTATCGATCGGATCAATCACTGCATTTCCACCGAACCTGTTTGGTGCGGGAGCAGAATTCCTCGAAGTATCTATCGACTTCGGCTCTGGATTGACGAGCATGGGGACATCGCAATTGCTTTCTGTTCCTTATGCGTTGTACGCAGAAACATCCGGCTCATCCACATCGGGACCAACAGGACCTGCGGGGCCAACGGGACCAACCGGTGCGCAAGGTGTTGCAGGGCCAACGGGAGCTGCCGGACCAACAGGTACAACCGGAGCAACGGGCGCAACAGGTGCTGCGGGACCTGCAGGGCCAACCGGTGCAACAGGTGCATCCGGAACAACGGGACAGAATATCACCGAAGTGTATGGAACCAGTCAATTGCAGGTGAGCACGGCCACAACAACACCCACGTTGATTCCGGGTCTTACACAAACCGTAACAGTGCCTTCCAACTGCCTGGTGCATGTGCATACCGATGGTGGCGTTCAATCTACCGGCGCTACGAGTGCAACGTATTCCGTTGTCGATATCATCCTGTATGTAGATGGCGTTGCTGTTACTACCGCTGGACAAAGACGTATTTCCATTGCCAACACGTCGAGCCTTGCACAATTGATCGCCAACTGGTCCATTGATCACACATTCACTTTGTCTCCCGGCTCTCACACGTTCGAGGTAAGGGCTGTAAGCGGAGCTGCCGGCAGTTCTGTCGCCAACGTAAGTAGCGGCAGTGCACCACAGCTTCAAGGTGTATTGTCTGTCGAGATTCTCAAGCAGTAATCGCGAATATGTTACTGCGCTGAAGTCCAGTCCCGCTAAATTTTCCACAATCGGGTCATGCAAAGGGTGAAGGATTATCTTAGCCACCGCTAAACCAATCTTACACATGATGAAAAAAAACTTTCTCCTTCTGGGGTTAGTGGCAGGCATGTCCGGGCTGATGAGCGCGCAATCGATTTCACCTGATGTGATTGCATCGGGAGGAGAATTTTACTCGAACGCGAGCGGATCAATTTCCTGGACTTTAGGTGAACCCATGGGCGAAACCTATACTTCTGCCAATAACATCCTGACACAGGGATTCCAACAACCCTGGGATTTTGGAATGATGATTCCAAACGCCCCAACACCAGTCAATGCGGATGCATTTCCCAATCCAACCAACGACCTTGTTAACCTCCAGTTTGGTGACAACTCCAATGGACTTTATGTGATTGAATTGTACAACACGCTGGGTCAGCAATTGAGCACATCGCAATTCGCTGCTTCTCCTTCAGCACGCACATCAGTTTCGCTGATGGATTACGCTGACGGAATTTATTTCATTACCGTCCGCAAAGCCGATGGAAGTGAAACATCCACATTCAGAATTACCAAAAACTCTTAACAAACTCCCACCGACTTTTATGAAAAGATTAATGACCCTTTTCCTGGTCCTGACCACTTCGGTTCTTGTGTACGCACAAGCGCCGCAAATGATCAAGTACCAGGGTGTAGCACGAGACGCTGCAGGCGCGCCTATTGCTAACGGAACCATCACGGTTCAATTTGATGTTCACACCGGTACTCCTACCGGAACAATTGTTTATACAGAAACTCACGCAGGTGTTACTACAAACGCATTCGGTTTGTTCAGCATCAACATGGGTTCTGTTACTCCTTTTCCTGCTAACCTTTTTGGTGCAGGCGCAGAATTCCTTGAAGTCTCTGTTGACTTCGGATCTGGTTTAACCAGCATGGGAACTTCACAATTCCTGTCAGTGCCTTACGCATTGTATGCTGATTCATCAGGAACTCCTGGTCCTGCAGGCGCTACTGGTCCGCAAGGTCCGGCTGGTGTTGCAGGTGCAACTGGTTTAACCGGTGCTACTGGAGCAACAGGTACTAACGGTATTAATGGTGCTACTGGTCCAACCGGCGATCCAGGCCCAACCGGCGCTCAAGGTCCTATTGGTTTGACTGGCGCTACCGGCCCAACGGGTGATCCGGGTGCCACTGGCGCTCAAGGTCCAATTGGTTTGACTGGTGCTACTGGTGCTCAAGGTCCTATTGGTTTGACTGGCGCAACAGGTGCTAACGGTGCAACTGGTTCTACAGGTGCAGTTGGTCCGCAAGGCCCGGTTGGTTCAACCGGTGGAACGGGTGCTCAAGGTCCTATTGGTTTAACAGGTGCTACAGGCGCGCAAGGTCCTGTTGGTGCGACTGGTTCTACAGGTGCAGTTGGCCCACAAGGTCCGGTTGGTTCAACTGGTTCAACAGGTGCACAAGGCCCTATCGGCTTGACTGGTGCAACAGGTGCAGTTGGTCCGCAAGGCCCCGTTGGTTCAACAGGCGCAACAGGTGCTCAAGGCCCTATCGGCTTGACTGGTGCAACAGGCGCTAAAGGTGCAACTGGTTCTACAGGTGCAGTTGGTCCGCAAGGCCCGGTTGGTTCAACCGGTGGAACGGGTG